>NZ_JBBCBW010000006.1:0-281340 GCF_037204085.1 Variovorax sp. CCNWLW235
GGGCGGCCACCAGGGCGGTGTCGGAGCCGTTCTGGCCGTAGAAGCCGCCCGCGAGGGTGCCGCCGGTCCAGGTGAAGCTGTCGTTGCCGTCGGCCGCGCTGGCCGTGCGGTCGTCGCCGTAGATGTTGCCGCTGAAGCTGCCGCCGGTGAGCGCCAGGCTGTCGTTGCCCAGGCCCAGGATGGCGTCGCCGGTGACGGTGCCGGCGGTGGTGACGACGGCGTTGCCGCCGAGGGTGTCGGTGCCGGTACTGGCGGCGTCGCCGTCGCGGATGGCGATGCCGGAGGCGGCGCCGTTGACCACTGCGGCTGCGCCGATGTTGATGGTGCCGCCGGCTGCTGCCAGGGTGTGGATGGCCGCGGCGGTGCCGCTGCCGCTGGTCACGCTGCCGCCGGTGGCGTCGACCTGGTAGGTGCCGCCAGCCGAGGTGGCGCGCAGGCCGTCCGCATTCGCGCCCGTCGCCGTCACGGTGCCCGCGTTCATCTGAATTGCAGCCAGGCCAAGGGCGGTGTTGGAGCTGACGATGCCCGAGGCAGAGGTGCCTGATGTGCTGACCGTTCCGCCGTTCATGATCGCCGTCGCCGTCGAGGTGCTGTTGACAGTTGCGACGCTCGCTGAAATACCAACCGAATCTTGGCCGACCGTTGTGATCGTCCCTGTGTTCAATGCCGTTGCATTGCCCACAGCGCCCTGATCGACTGCTGCCTGCAGGCCTTGGGCGGCGATACCGGTGGTGGATATCGTCCCTTGATTCACGGCCGTGGCGTCACCTGCACCGTAAAGCACGCGGGCTGCCGTGCCTTGCGCGAACTGCCCCTTGGTGGCGATGGCCCCCTGGTTGGTGGCAATCGCGTCCCCATAGCCCATGACGTCTGCAAAGACGCCGATGCCGTAGGGCGACCCATTGGTCGCGACGGTTCCACCGGCCTGGAGCGTCGCAATCGCAGTGCCGTGCTTCGACGAATCACCGTTGTCGATATGCGCACCGATCCCGGTGGAGTAGGGACCGTTGGTCGTGACGGCGCCGCTCGAGGTGGCTGTTGCAATGCCGTTTCCGGTCGTTGCGGCGTAGACGCCGTAGCCGAACGTGCCGCCTGTCGTGATGGTTCCGGTGTTGCCCGCAGTGGCGTTGCCGCCCGTAGCCAATGCGTAAGTGCCGAAGTTGCCATCGAGACCCGAGGCGCCGGTCGTCAGTATGGTTCCAGCGTTCGTCGCTGTCGCATTGCCGGTTCCCATGGCGTGGGCAAGGATCCCCTTGGCGCCGTCGGTACCGCTGGTCTGAATGGAAGTACCCGCCGAAGAACTGGCGACGGCATCGCCGGCCCCCGCTGTGCCGGCATAGACCCCGTAGCCGTAGCTGCCCGCAGTGCTGATGCGGCCGTTCAGCAGCGTGGCAGTGGCCGTGCCATTGCCTTCGTTGCGTGCGTAGATACCGGCGGCGCCGGTCCCCAGTGTGGTGATCGTCGACGCTGCGGCATCCATGGTTGCCGTTGCCGCGGCCGTGCTGGCCGGGTTCACGACAGCGGCCCAGATTCCGTAGCCGTTGCTGCCCTTGGTCGCGATACTGCCACCTGTCATGGACGCGGTCGCGGCGCCCGTGCCGACGGCCAACGCGGCCAGCCCGACGCCGTCCGCTCCGTTGGCGATCACCGTTCCCCCCGTCTGGCTGGTAATCGCGTCGCCGGACCCGTAGCCGACCGTGGTAACGACCGAGCTGGCGCCGTTCGTCGTCGCAGTGCCGCCAGACATGGTGGCGTACGCATCGCCGGAGCCCTGTGTCGCGGCGACGACGACCGAGTTACTCTTGGCCTGTGTGGTGGCCTCACCGCCCGTCATGGTGGCCACAGCATCGCCATTGCCACGCGCCAGCGCGAAAGCCGCGTGCGACCCGCCTGCCGCAGTGCCGGTGCTGATCGAACCGCCGTTCACCGTGACCGTCGCCGTGCCCGTGCCTTTCGTTTCGGCATGCAGACCGACCCCTGAACCCTGCGTGCCGTTGGTGGAGATGGAGCCGCTGTTGAGGATCGAGGTGGCATTGCCGTTGCCGACGACGCTGGAGGCGACGCCAGAAGCGTATTCGCCTTTGCTGGTGATGTTCGCACCATTGATGACGATGCTCGCATCACCGTTAGCGCCGCTTGTGAGTGAGTTGGCCAGCACAGCCCAGGCTGCACCGGACGCAGGATTGCCCGCCGGGGTGGTCAGATTGATCGTGACGGGGCCGTTGACTTCGATCAGTCGATTGCCTGTGCCGAAACCACCCGAATAGACAGCATTGTTGGTTACCGGCGCGGTGACCGGCGCGATGGTGAAGGGCGCTGCGGTGCCGTCCACGATGACAGTGATGCCGTCGGTGCCATATGCAATGCCGGTGGTGTTCGGGTTCGCATCCCCCACTGGCGTTCCGTCACCGTTGCAGATGACGGTTCCACCAACGGCGACAGCTCCGCACTCATTGGCCGCCCAAGCGGACGATGCGCCGCCGAAAACCGCCGCCGCCAGGAGGGCGGTGCCGAGCGCGATGCTCGAGGATTTCTTGCCGCGTGCGGCGCAGACCTCACTTGCAGCAACCCATGTGCCCAGTGCCTCGTTATAGACACTCTTATAGAACGTATTCATGTTGTCTGGAACCTCCCTAAGGTCCAAGACGGTGCGGTCTGTCAGACCTATTTCCGGCAATCCCACCGCTTGGAAAGCGCCATACGTGCGCTTGCGGCGGAGACTAGTTGTTTAACTTTGTTAACGCCAAGGAACTAGGTCACGCTTATTTATCGATAGCGTGAAGCGATCAGAGCCCGTGCCAGTTTTTTCACACTTTGTGGGTTGGACTGCGGAAGTTCGGGGCGTGGCCGAGGGTGGGCCAGTGGGAGCAACACTCCCGCCGGATGCGTAGCGGGGAGTTCGGAGACCGAGCACCAACTGAAGGGGGGGCTAGACGCCGGAGCCGAAAAGCAAAATGCCTGCAACAACCGAAGTCATTGCAGGCATTCACTTTTTTTCTTGGTCGGGGCGAAAGGATTCGAACCTTCGACCCTCTGGTCCCAAACCAGATGCGCTACCAGGCTGCGCTACACCCCGACAAGCCTTCCATTCTAGCTTGAATATCGAGGCTCTCAGCGCTTCTCGTACTGAGTCTTGCCGAAAAGAATCTCGCGCTCCTTGTCGCCGGTGATCGGCTGGCGCAAATCGGCCAGCACTTTCACGCCCCGCTGCACTGCGGGCCGTGCGGCAATCGCGTCGAACCAGGCTTTCAGGTGTGGGTAGTCGGTGAGGGTGATGCCCTGCTTGTCCCAGCTGCGCAGCCACGGGAAGATGGCGATGTCGGCAATCGAATAGGTCTTGCCTGCGATGAACTTGTTCTTCGACAACTGCTTGTCGATCACGCCGTAGAGCCGCTTGGCTTCGTTGCTGTAGCGCTCGATGGCGTAGCTGATCTTTTCAGGCGCATACATGCGAAAGTGATGCGCCTGGCCGAGCATGGGCCCCACGCCGCCCATCTGGAACATGAGCCACTGCAGCACGTCGTAGCGCTCGCGGTCGGTCTTGGGCAGCAGCTTGCCGGTCTTGCCCGCCAGGTACACGAGGATGGCGCCCGATTCGAAAAGCGAGATCGGCTTTCCGTCCGGCCCGTCGGGGTCGGTAATCGCGGGGATCTTGTTGTTCGGACTGATCTGCAGGAAGTCGGGCGCGAACTGGTCGCCCTTGCCGATGTTGATCGGGCGTGCGTTGTACGGCAGGCCGCACTCCTCCAGCATGATGTGAATCTTGTGGCCATTGGGCGTGGGCCAGGAATAAACCTCCATGGGCGATGCGGGCATGTCTGGCGCTCCGATATGCGGGTTGTGATTTGGGGGTTGTGATTCGAGGCAGGCAGCATATACGCGGCCATTCAAATGCGTGCAGCGCCGGGAATTGCAGCGCGCCGCGCCACCGCCTGGCGAAGCCGCTCAGGCAACGGCCGAGTTGGACGACAGGTGCTGGTGAATCAATGCCACCACCGCAGCCCCTTCGCCGATGGCGCCGCCCACGCGCTTGACCGAGCCCGAGCGCACATCGCCCACGGCAAAGACGCCTTGCACACTCGATTCGAGCGCGGTGGAGGGCCGCGCCGGAAAGCCGCTGCTCGCGGCGGCGCCGGTCAGCACAAAGCCGTGCTTGTCGACCGAAACCCCGCAGCCCTCCAGCCAACTGGTTTCAGGCTCGGCGCCAACGAAGAGAAAGATGTTGCGGGCCGCGCAATCGTGTTCTTCGCCGCTGGTCTGGCAGCGCCACCTGGCGCCGGTAAGGCCTTCGTCGGAGCCGCCGTTCAGCTTGACCAACTGGGTGTGCGGATGCAGTTCGATGTTGGGCGTGGCCTCGATGCGGTCGATGAGGTAGCGCGACATGCTGGCCGCCAGCGAAGGGCCGCGCACCAGCACATTGACCTTGGCTGCATGGCGCGACAAGAACACCGCCGCTTGTCCGGCTGAGTTGCCGCCGCCGACAAGCGCCACCTCTTGCTGCGAGCAGAGCTTTGCTTCGATGGCCGACGCCCAGTACCAGATGCCGCGGCCTTCGAACTCCGACAGCCGCGGCACATCCGGCCGCCGGTAGCGCGCGCCGCTGGCAATGACCACGGTGCGCGCATTGATGGTGCGGCCGTCGGCCAGCGCAATGCGCAGGCTGCCCATCGGGTTGTTGCGCGTGCAGTCCAGTGAGGTGACCTTCACCGGAATGAGCATCTCGACGCCGAATTTCTGGGCCTGCACGAAAGCCCGGCCCGCGAGGGCCTGCCCCGAGATGCCGGTGGGAAAGCCGAGGTAGTTTTCGATGCGCGCACTGGCGCCGGCCTGGCCGCCGAAGGCGCGGCAATCGAGCACGATCACGTGCAGGCCTTCGGAGGCCGCGTACACCGCAGTGGCCAGGCCGGCTGGGCCGGCACCCACCACGGCCACGTCGAACAGCTCGTCGCGCTCGGCGGTGTCCACCATGCCGAGGCAGCGGGCCAATGCATCTTCGGCCGGGTTGACCAGCACCGAGCCGTCAGGGCACACGGCCAGCAGCTTGCAGGTGCCGTACTGTTCGAGCAGCGCTGCGGCATCGGGATCTTCCGCCGCATCGACCAAGTGATAGGGGTGGCCGTTGCGGCGCAAAAAGTTCTCGAGCCGCGCCATGTCGGGCGACTCGGGCTTGCCGATGAGCACCGGTCCGCTCGCGCCCGATTCAATGAGCGCCACGCGCCGCAAAATCAGCGCGCGGGTAATGCGTTCGCCAAGATCCGCTTCGGCCACGAGCAGCGCGCGCAATTGCGCAGGCGGTACCACCAGCGCTTCGACTTCTTCGTCTGCATGGCCGTCGACAAGGGCAGGGCGGCCGCTCAGCTGGCCCACCTCGGCAAGGAACTCGCCCGGCCCCTGGCGAACGATAGGCACCACATGCCCGAGGCCGTCGCGCTGGGTGATGGCGACCACGCCCTTGAGCAGCACGAACATGCCCGGGCCTGTTTCTCCGGCGGTGAAGAGCCTTTCCCCGCGCGCAAACCGCTGCACCGTTCCGAAGCGTGCAATGCGCGCGATCTCGGCGTCGCTGAGAACGGGAAAGGTCTGGTGAAGGCGGTTGTCGAAATTGCTGCTTGCGTCTGTGGCCATTTAAAGAAACTCCAGTGTCGCGACCCACCGCATTAGACAGCCTTGCGGGCCGAATGGGGCAGCCCCGAAAAGGGCCCAAACACGCTGTAACACCGTCATGCAAATGCCATGCCGCTGACATGCCGGTTTCACCGCGAGTGCAGAGACTCCATCGGCAGAAAGGGTTCCCAATGAAAGAACTGCCCAATCCGACGTTTCCGCTGTCGCAGATCGGACTGCGCGCCGCCTTGTGGCCCGTCCCTGCCGTTGCAAACGCTGCGCGCACGTCGGTGCCGGAGGCGCCCGCCGCGGTTCTGGTGCCGCCGGTCGTCGATGCCAAGCAGGGCATCACGGTGAGCTGGGCACGCCACCTCGACGACGTGCGCGCCGCGCAGCGCCTGCGCTATGAAGTGTTCGTCGGCGAAATGGGCGCGCGCGTAAGCACGCCGGTGGCGGGACACGACATCGACCTGTTCGACGACTTCTGCGAGCACCTGCTGGTGCGCGACGAACTCACGCAGCAAGTAATCGGCACCTACCGCGTGCTCACGCCGGCCCAGGCCCGGCGCGTGGGCAGCACCTACAGCGACACCGAATTCGACCTGACCCGCTTGCGCGACCTGCGCGAGCGCATGGTGGAGCTGGGCCGCAGCTGCGTGCATCCCGATCACCGGCAGGGCGGAGTCATTCTTGCGCTGTGGGGCGCGCTCGCCGGCTTCATGCACCGCAACAAGCTCGACACAATGATCGGCTGCGCGAGCATTCCCATGTCACATAACGGCGTGACCAACGGCGACGCGGCGGCCAGCATCTGGCGCCAGCTGTCGGCCAGCCACATGGCGCCGATCCAGTACCAGGTGCAGCCGAGGCTGCCGCTGCCGGTCGAACGCCTGGACAGCGCGCTCGACGTCGAGCCGCCGGCGCTCATCAAGGGTTACCTGCGCCTGGGCGCCAAGGTGCTGGGCGCTCCGGCGTGGGACCCGGATTTCAACACCGCGGACCTGCCGATGCTGATGCGCATCGACGACTTGCCGGCGCGCTACCGCAAGCACTTTCTGGGCGCATGAAACCAGCGGTCGCCCGGCCCGCCGCCAGGCCATCTGCTTCTTCACCCGGTGCGGGAGAGCCGGGTGCAGGGGAATCGTCGTCACAGGGGCGTCACGGAATCGTCACAAACAAGGACGAAACTGTCATATTTCCGCCTATCTGCGCTCCCGTGCCCCTTGCCCCAGAATCAGTGCCCATGGAATCTGCTACCGCTCGCGGGCCGCTTGCGGCCGAGGCATCGGCGCTCACGCTGCTCGACCGCGACCACAGCATCCTGTCCTTCAATGAGCGCGTGCTCGATTGGGCGCACCGGCCCGAGGTGCCGCTCATCGAGCGCCTTCGCTACCTGTGCATCGTTTCATCGAACCTCGACGAATTCTTTGAAGTCCGCGCCGCGCCGCACCTGATTGCCAGCAGCGCCAGCGACCAGAAGGGCACCTACACCACCGAATCGTTCGAGCGGCTTGCCGAGGCTGCCCACACGCTGGTGGGCCGCCAGTACGCGCTGTACAACGACGAGCTGATGCCCACGTTTGCCAAGCACGGCATCCACATCATTTCGCACGGCGAGCGCAATGCGGCGCAGCGCAAATGGGTGAGCGAATATTTCGAGCGCGAAGTGCGCCCGTTGCTGATTCCGGTGGGGCTCGATCCGGCACACCCGTTTCCGCAGGTGGCCAACAAGTCGCTCAACTTCATCGTGCGGCTTGGTGGCAAGGACGCATTCGGGCGCGAAAACCCGATCCAGATCGTCAAGGTGCCGCGCGTGCTGCCGCGCGTCATTCGCATGCCGGCCAAGGTGTCCGACGGCAAGACGCTGTTCGTGGCGCTTTCGAGCGTGGTGCGCGCACATTTGTCGAGCATGTTCCCGGGCCGCGAGGTGGGCGACTTTTCGCAGTTCCGCGTCACGCGGCATTCGGATCTTGCGGTCGACGAGGAAGACGTCAAGAACCTGCGCACCGCGTTGCGCCAGGGCCTGCAGCACCGCCATTACGGCCAGGCCGTGCGGCTCGAGGTGTCGGCCAGTTGCGCCGAGTCGCTCGCGAGTTTTCTGCTGGCGCAGTTCAACCTGCCGCCGCAGGCGCTCTATCGTGTGCACGGTCCCGTCAACCTGGCGCGGCTCACCCAACTCATCGACCTGCTGGACGAGCCACAGCTGCGCTTTCCGCCGTACTCGGCTTCCTACCCGGTCACGCTGTCTCCGGCGCAGTCGTTCTTCGAGCGGCTGCAGCGCGGCGACGTGCTGATTCACCAGCCCTTCGAAAGCTTCGACGGCGTGCTCGCCTTTTTGCGAGAGGCCGTGCAAGACCCGCAGGTGCTGGCCATCAAGCAGACCATCTACCGCACCGGTGCCGATTCGGAACTGATGGACCTGCTGCGCGAGGCCGTGCGCCGCGGCAAGGAAGTGACGGTGGTGGTGGAGCTCAAGGCGCGCTTCGACGAAGAGGCCAACATCAACTGGGCCGAAATGCTGGAGTCGATTGGCGCGCAGGTGGTGTACGGCGTGGTGGGCCTGAAGACTCACGCCAAGATGCTGCTGGTGACGCGCCGCGAGGGCAAGCAGATGCGCCGCTACGGCCATCTTTCCACCGGCAACTACAACCCGCGCACCGCCAAGCTGTACACCGACATCAGCCACCTCACGGCCGATCCGCTGCTGACGGCCGACATGGAAGCGGTGTTCGTCCACCTGGCAAGCCAGAGCCGCCTGCCCAAGCTCAACCGCATGTGGCTGGCCCCGTTCGACCTGCACAAGAACCTCATTGCGCAAATCGATGCCTTGAGCGTGGCTGCCGCAGCCGGAGAGCCCACGCGCATCGTCGCCAAGATGAATGCGCTGACTGACGACCAGCTGGTTGCGGCGCTGATGCGTGCAGGGCAGCAGGGCGTGAAGATCGACCTCATCGTGCGAGGCGCCTGCACCCTGCCGGCGCAAGTGCCGGGGTTGACCGACAACGTCCGCGTGCGCTCGGTGATCGGCCGGTTCCTGGAGCATTCGCGGGTCTTCTACTTCCGCAGCGGCGAGGAAGAGTCGCTTTACCTCTCGAGCGCCGACTGGATGAACCGCAACATGATGCGGCGCGTGGAACTGGCCTGGCCGGTCACCGATCCGAGCCTTCGCCAGCGCCTGATCGACGAATGCCTAGTGGCCTACCTGCACGACGGCCGCGACGCATGGGACCTTGGCGGCGACGGCATCTACACGCGCGTCGACCACGACACCCATCGCGGCGAGGCGGGCGCTTCTCGCGCCGTCGAGGCGCACGGCGCGCAGACCGCGCTCATGAACCGATATGCATCGCGAGGGCATCACCCCGATGCATCCAGCAACTGACCATCGAAAGACGATGAGCATGGACTTGATCTTCTGGCGCCATGCCGAAGCCGAGGACTGGACCGAGGGCTGCGACGACCTGCAGCGCTCCCTTACCGCACGCGGCGAGAAGCAGGCCAAGCGCATGGCAAGCTGGCTCGACCGGCAATTGCCCGACGGCACCCGCATCATCTGCAGCCCCGCGCGGCGCTGCGAGCAGACCGCACTCGCGCTTGGGCGCAAGTACAAGCTGCGTTCCGAACTCGCGCCCGACACCACGGCCGAGGCCATGCTGGGCGCGGCGGGCTGGCCCAACGGAAAGTCGGTGGTGCTGATGATCGGGCACCAGCCCTCGGTGGGGCAGGCCATTTCGCTTCTGCTGGGACTCAAGCAGGACAGCTGCCCAGTGCGCAAGGGCGCGCTGTGGTGGATTCGCACGCGCGAGCGCGATGGCGACGTGCAGACCGTGGTGGTCACCGTTCAGTCGCCTGAGCTTCTCTGATGGCGACAAGGGCAGAAAATTTGCCCGAAACTGTAAACTAATTGGCCAAATCCGGGCCGCGCGGCAGCCATATGTAGGCACAATGGCCGCGCCAGATGCATTTAGTCACAAATTGCATCCATAACTTACAACCACAAGGCGATTGCGCAGCAAGTGCCTTGTGTGCCGCGGATTTCCGGGCGACGGGTGTCGGAGGCTGTTGCAGCCGTCTTTCACCGCGGATGCCCCATGAAAGCACTCGTTTCCCTGCTGGCTGCTGCAGCCCTCCTTGCCGGATGCGCCACGAGCACGCCCGAGCCTGCACCGCAGGTTCGCCACGACGCCGCCCGGTCGATCTCGAAGATCGAACTCGTCTACAACGATCAGGACCAGCTCACGGTCATGGACGGTGGCGGCTCCGCCATCATCGGATGGGCTGGGGTTTTCGGGCCAGTCGGTAGCTTGGTGGCGCTTGGCGTCGAGGTCGGCACCCGGGTGACCAAGGCCAGTCGCATGGAGCGGCGCACCCTCGAGTTCACGGCCGCCGTAAAGAACAGCGGGGCGGCGTCGCTCAACCGGCAATTCGCCGAGCAGCTGGCGGCGCGCCTGCGTACCGGAGGCCGCGAAGTCAAGCTGACGCCCGCGCCGCGCGTGGACGGCGAACTCGCGCAGTTGCACGCAGCCGGCTTCCAGCCCACGCCCGGCTACAGCACGTTGGTGGTTCGGGTCACCACAATCTATTCGGCGCCCGACATGACGTCCAGCTTCAAGCCCTTCGTGGCCATCGAGCAGTCGCTCAAGAACGAGCAGCAGGCCGTTCTCTACCAGACGACCCACACTTCCGACTTGGAGGAGCCGGCCTTCCTGGCCTACGACGGCCTGCTCCAGGACAACGCCAAGGCGCAGGACGGCCTGCGCCAGGGGCTTTCGAAGATCCTCCATCCTGCCTATGCGGGCATGTTCGGCGAAGACGAGTCGTCCCGCCTGGCCAGTGCGGAAGTTACCCGCACGGCCGGCCTCGAGGCGAAGTGAACCGGCTCAGGCGCCGTTGAGTTCCACGCGCCAGTTGCTGGTCTTCTGCCAGGCCAGCACTTCTTCGCGCAGCAAGTGCGCGGACTGGGGGTAGGCATCGGCCCAGTCGGGCGCACAGACGATCGTGAAAGCCCTGGCGCCCAACGCCGCGAGATGCAGCGCCTGCGGATCGGGATCGCGGCGCGCGTGGCACAGGATCACTGCCAGACGCAGGGACAGCAGCTGCATCACGAAGGTCTCGTCGTCGAGAGCGGCCTCGAGCTTGCGCAGCTTGCCGCGCTGGCCCAGAACCAGCTGGCCGAGCGCGTGCAGTTCATTCACGGCAAAGCCGGGCGCGTCGGTGTTGTCCAGAATGTAGGCGCCGTGCTTGTGATAGTCGCTGTGCGACACCAGCGTGCCAATTTCATGCAGCTGCGCCGCCCAGCCCAGTTTGCGCAATGCCCGCCCGGCGCGGCTGGTGGAGCTGCCGCCGCGTGCCGCCGGCGCCAGTTGCACGAAGAGCGCCGCGGCCGTTTCGCCCACACGCTTGGCCTGGGCCGCATCGACCGAGAAGCGGGTGGCCAGCCGCGCCACGGTGGCGGTGCGCAAATCGGCCACGCCTTCGTCTCGTTCCAGCAACTCGTAGAGCACGCCGTGGCGCAGCGCGCCCTGGGCTACTTTCATTTCCTCGATGCCGAGCAGGTCGAACACCGCCCGCAGCACGCTCACGCCGCCGCCAATCACGGGCTTGCGGTCTTCGCGCATGCCGTCGATGCGCAGCTTGTCGGCGCTGCCGGCCTTGAGCAGGCGGTCGACGAGCCAGTCGAGCCCGTCGCGGGTAATCAGCCCGGGCTCGCCGCCGGCTGCGGCCAGCACGTCGCCCACCGCGCCGATGGTGCCGGAGGCACCGTAGGCCACGTCCCACTGGTCGCGGGTGTAGCTTGAAAGCGCATCGTCCAGCACGGCCTTGGCAGCCACCTCGGCGGCGCGGAATGCGGCGGGGGTGAAGAGGCCTTCGGCAAAGTGCTTCATCGACCACGCGACGCTGCCGACGCGGTAAGACTCCATGAGCTTGGCCTCGAGCGCCTGGCCGATGATCATTTCGGTCGAGCGCCCGCCGATGTCCACCACCAGGCGGCGCTCGCGGTCGGAGGCGTCGGTGTGCGGCAGCATGTGCGCCACGCCCTGGTAAATAAGGCGGGCTTCCTCGCGCCCCGGGATCACGTCGATGCCGAACCCCAGGATGGTGCGCGCGCGCAATAGGAATTCTTCGCGGTTGCGGGCCTCGCGCAGCGTTTGCGTGGCCACGGCCCGCACCTGCGAGCGCTTGAAGCCGGCCAGCCGCTCGCCGAAGCGGGCGAGCGCGTCCCAGCCGCGCTGCATGGCCTCGGGCGTGAGGTTGCGGGCGCTGTCCAGGCCGTTGCCCTGGCGCACCGTCTCCTTGAGGTATTCGGTGCGGTGAATCTGACCGTGGTCGACCTGTCCGATTTCCAGCCTGAAGCTGTTCGAACCGAGATCGACCGCTGCGAGGCGGGTGCCGTTTTGCATTTTGTAGTGAAGAGGGCGGGGCTGTGATCGTAGCGCCATGGCCTGGCGCGCCGCCCCGGTCGCGTAGCGGCGAGGGTTGGAAGGCTAGAGACCCTGCATGACGGTTCCATGACAGCGTCACAAAAGCTCTCGCCGCAAAGATGGCTTTTCCCTCTATGGCAGGGTGTCACATTGATGTCACACAAGCTTTCTAGAGTCCGTCCCAAGCCCGAAAGGGACTACTTCTTACTTCTAAAAAAGGAAGCCTTATGAAAACGACTTTCAAGTTTGCAGCTGCCGGCCTCGTGGCCGCGGCCTTCGCCCATGTTCCCGCTTTCGCACAAGATGTGACCGGCGCCGGCGCCAGCTTCCCGGCACCGCTGTATGCCAAGTGGGCCTCCGATTTCAACAAGAGCACCGGCGTCAAGATCAACTACCAGTCGGTCGGCTCGGGTGCCGGCCTCAAGCAGATCGAAGCCAAGACGGTCGATTTCGGCGCTTCGGACGCCCCCCTGAAGGACGAAGAACTCCAGGCCAAGGGCCTGATGCAGTTCCCCACCGTCATCGGCGGCGTGATTCCCGTGGTGAACATTCCCGGCATCAAGCCGGGCGAGCTGAAGCTCAACGGCCAGGTGCTGGGCGACATCTACCTGGGCAAGATCACCAAGTGGAACGACCCGGCCATCAAGGCGCTGAACGGCTCGCTGGCCCTGCCGGACGCTGCCATTGCACCGGTTCGCCGTGCTGACGGTTCGGGCACCAGCTTCCTGTTCACCAACTACCTGAGCAAGGTCAACGCCGAGTGGAAGAGCAAGGTCGGCGAAGGCACGGCCGTGAACTGGCCCACCGGCGCGGGTGGCAAGGGCAATGAAGGCGTCGCCGCTTTCGTGAACCGCCTGCCCAACTCGATCGGCTATGTCGAATACGCCTACGTGAAGCAGAACAAGATGACGTACGCCCAGCTGCAGAACGCCGCCGGCAACTTCGTCTCGCCGGAAGACACGGCCTTCAAGGCCGCTGCCGCTGCTGCCGACTGGAGCAAGAGCTTCTACCAGGTGCTGACCAACCAGGCCGACAAGGGCGCATGGCCGATCACCGGCGCGACCTTCATCCTGCTGCACAAGGCGCAGGACAAGCCCGCCAACGCCACCACCGTGCTGAAGTTCTTCGACTGGGCCTACAAGAACGGCGACAAGACCGCCGACGAGCTCGACTACGTGCCGATGCCCGATACGGTGAAGGCCACGATTGCCAAGGCATGGGGCGAGGTGAAGGACGCATCGGGCAAGCCGGTCGCGTTCAAGTAAGCAACCCACCCACCCAGCCCAGAACGGCGCATCCATGAGCAGCACACCGCTCCAGGATGCGCCGCATTCGTCTTTGCCGGAGCGACCCGTGTCATCCACTTTTCCTGCTTCCGCATCCGCGCTCGACCTCGCTGCCGAGCGCGGCCGCGCCACTGCTCCACCGCCCGCCAAGGCACCGCGCTCCGGCCCCATGGCCGACCGCCTGTTCGGCTGGGCCGCCAAGGGCGCCGCGCTGCTCACGCTCGCGATGCTGATCGGCATCCTGCTGTCGCTGATTGCCGGCGCATGGCCCGCCATTTCGAAATACGGCCTGGGCTTTCTCACCAGCAGCGTGTGGGACCCCGTACAGAACGAGTACGGCGGCCTGGTCATGATCTACGGCACGCTGGCCACCTCGATCATCGCGCTGGTGATTGCGGTGCCGGTGAGCTTCGGCATTGCACTGTTCCTTACCGAGCTTTCGCCCAGCTGGCTCAAGCGCCCGCTGGGCACGGCCATCGAGCTGCTCGCCGCCGTGCCGTCCATCGTGTACGGCATGTGGGGCCTGCTCGTGTTCGGCCCGATTCTTTCCACCTGGGTGCAGCAGCCGCTGCAGAAGCTGCTTGCCGGCGTGCCGTACCTCGGCGCCCTGGTGTCGGGCCCACCGGTGGGCATCGGCATTCTGTCGGCCGGCATCATCCTCGCGATCATGATCATTCCGTTCATTGCCTCGGTGATGCGCGACGTGTTCGAGGTGACGCCGCCGCTGCTCAAGGAGTCGGCCTACGGCCTCGGCTCCACGACCTGGGAAGTGGTCTCGAAGGTTGTGCTGCCCTACACCAAGGCCGGCGTCATCGGCGGCATCATGCTCGGCCTTGGCCGGGCCCTGGGTGAGACGATGGCGGTCACCTTCGTGATCGGCAACATGAACCAGCTCAATTCGCTGTCGGTGTTCGAGGCTGCCAACAGCATTACCTCGGCGCTTGCCAACGAGTTTGCCGAAGCCGGCGCCGGCCTGCACCAAGCGGCGCTGATGTACCTGGGCCTGGTGCTGTTCTTCATTACCTTCGTGGTGCTGACGCTCTCCAAGGTGCTGCTGGCCCAGATGAAGAAGAGCGAAGGGACCAAGTCATGAACACGAGCACTGCACAAAACCTGCTGAGCGCCAAGGCACTTGCCGAAACGCGCCAGGCCAAGTTCGCCTCGCGCAAGCGCGTGAATCAGATCGCGCTCACGCTGTCGCTTGCCGCGATGATGTTCGGCGTGTTCTGGCTCATCTGGATTCTTTGGGAAACGCTGCGCCTGGGCCTTGGCGGCCTGGCGCTTGCCACATTCACCGAAATGACCCCGCCGCCGAACGAGGCCGGCGGCATCGCGAATGCGATCTTCGGCTCGTTCGTGATGGTGGCGCTGGCCACCTTCGTGGGCACGCCGATCGGCATCATGGCCGGCATCTACCTGGCCGAGTACAACCCCAAGGGCTGGCTCTCGTCGGTCACGCGCTTCGTCAACGACATCCTGCTGTCGGCCCCGTCGATCGTGATCGGCCTGTTCGTGTATGCCGTGGTGGTGGCGTACTTCAAGACCTTCTCGGGCCTTGCGGGTGCGCTTTCGCTAGCGCTGATCGTGATTCCGGTGGTGATTCGCACTACCGAGAACATGCTGCAGCTGGTGCCGCCGGGCCTGCGCGAAGCGGCCTATGCACTTGGCACGCCGAAGTGGAAGGTGATCTTGAGCATCACGCTGCGCGCCGCGCGTGCCGGTGTGGTCACGGGTGTGCTGCTGGCCGTGGCGCGCATTGCCGGCGAAACCGCGCCGCTGCTCTTTACCGCGCTGAACAACCAGTTCTGGACCGCCGACATCAGCCAGCCAATGGCCAGCCTGCCGGTGACGATCTTCAAGTTTGCGATGAGCCCGTACGAAAACTGGCAACAGCTGGCCTGGGCCGGCGTGTTCCTGATCACCGTGGCCGTGCTTGCCCTCAACATCCTGGCGCGCGTTCTTACGCGCAACAAACTCTGATTCAAGAAGAAGTAGCAACCATGCCAAACACCGTCGCACAACCGTCGCGCTCGAAGATCTCGGTCAAGGACCTGAACTTCTACTACGGCAAGTTCCACGCGCTCAAGGGCATCAACCTCGAGATTCCCGAGAACAAGGTCACGGCCTTCATCGGCCCGTCGGGCTGCGGCAAGTCGACCCTGCTGCGCACCTTCAACCGCATGTTCGAGCTCTATCCGGAGCAGCGCGCCGAAGGCACCATTGCGCTGGACGGCGAGAACCTGCTCACGTCCAAGCAGGACGTGGCGCTGATCCGTGCGAAGGTCGGCATGGTGTTCCAGAAGCCCACGCCGTTCCCGATGTCGATCTACGACAACATCGCCTTCGGCGTGAAGCTGTTCGAGAACCTGAGCGCCAGCGAAATGGACGACCGCGTGGAGTGGGCGCTCAAGAAGGCCGCCCTCTGGACCGAAGTGCGCGACAAGCTGCAGCAAAGCGGCTCGGGCCTTTCGGGCGGCCAGCAGCAGCGCCTGTGCATTGCACGCGGCATTGCCATCAAGCCCGAAGTGCTGCTGCTCGACGAACCGTGCTCCGCGCTCGACCCGATTTCGACCGCGAAGATCGAAGAGTTGATCGCCGAGCTGAAAAACGAGTACACCGTGGTCATCGTGACGCACAACATGCAGCAGGCCGCACGCTGCAGCGACTACACCGCGTACATGTACCTGGGCGACCTGATCGAGTTCGGCGCGACGGAACAGATGTTCTTCAAGCCGCAGCGCAAGGAGACCGAGGACTACATTACCGGCCGTTTCGGCTGATGCCAAGGAGGCACACATGACTGAAAAACATCTCTCCAGCCAGTTCGACAGCGAACTCAACGGCGTTTCGTCGCGCGTGATGGAGCTCGGCGGCATGGTCGAGGCGCAAATCCACCAGGCGGTGTATGCGCTGCTGCAGTTCGACCCCGAGGCGGCCGACCGCGTGATGGAAACCGAGCACCGCGTCAACGCGATGGAGATCGAGATCGACCGCGAGCTGTCGTCGATCATTGCGCGGCGCCAGCCGACCGCGCGCGACCTGCGCCTTCTGATCGCCATCTCCAAGACCACGGCCAACCTGGAGCGCGTGGGCGACGAGGCCAACAAGATCGCACGCATGGTCAAGTCGATCATCGAGAGCGGTTCGGCCCGCGCGCTGCCTTCGAACGAACTGCGCATTGCCGCCGACCTGGCCTCGGGCCTGCTGCGCACCGCGCTTGACGCATTCGCGCGCCTGGACACGGCCGCCGCGCTGTCGATCCTGAAGGACGACGACCTGATCGACAAGGAGTTCGACGGCTTCGTGCGCAAGCTGGTCACCTACATGATGGAAGACCCGCGCACGATCTCGGCCAGCCTCGACCTGCTGTTCCTGGCCAAGGCCATCGAACGCATCGGAGACCACGCCAAGAATATCGCCGAGTTCATCATCTACATCGTCAAGGGCGCCGATGTACGGCACACTTCGATGCAGGAAATCGAATCGGCGCTGCAGTAACAACGAGCGCCAGACTCCCCAGAAAGCATGAAGAAACCCCGAGTCCTGATCGTCGAAGACGAGTCGTCGATCGCCGAGCTGATCGCCGTCAACCTGCGCCACAACGGCTTCGAGCCGATCTGGTCGGAAGACGGTGCCGCAGCCCAGCGCGAGATCGACGCTTTCCTGCCGGACCTGATCCTGCTCGACTGGATGCTGCCGGGCCAGAGCGGCCTGCAGCTCGCCCGCCAGTGGCGCAAGGACGCACGCACCAAGGCAATCCCGATCCTGATGCTGACCGCGCGCGGCGACGAGCCCGACAAGGTGGCCGGCCTGGACGCGGGTGCCGACGACTACATCACCAAGCCGTTCTCCACCCAGGAAATGCTCGCGCGCATCCGCGCCGTGCTGCGCCGCCGTGCGCCCGAGGTGGTGACCGAGCGGGTTGAAATCGGCGAGCTCGCGCTCGACACCGCCACGCATCGCGTCACCTGGCAGGGCAATGCGCTCAAGGTGGGCCCGACCGAGTTCAAGCTGCTGGCGTATTTGATGCAGCATGCCGAGCGCGTGCACAGCCGCGCGCAGTTGCTCGACAAGGTCTGGGGCGACCATGTCTACATCGAGGAACGCACGGTCGACGTGCACGTCAAGCGCCTGCGCGAATCGCTGGGCGCCGCGGCACCCATGGTCGAAACCGTGCGCGGTGCCGGCTATCGCCTGACTGCCCAAGTCACGGTTTGAAGAGCGCGGTGTTCATCGACCGCGGGCGCGGATAATCGCGCGCCATGCCTTACCGTATTGCTACTTTTCTTATAGCGTCCATCGTCTTGGGGTTGGGCGCTGCAGCCATTTTTGGCTGGAAGTTCGGGTGGCTGGGCGCCTGGCTGGGCGCGGTGCTCTGGCTGGCGCTGGACGCATGGCGGGCCGAGCGCCTGCTGAGGGTGCTGCGCAACAACGCCTCGGGGCTGCCCACGCGCGGAGCCGGCGTATGGGGCGAGCTCGCGGAACGCATCCGCAAGCTGCTGCGCGAGCGCGAGCAGCAGACCCGGCAGGCCGAAGAGCGCCTTCAGGAGTTTCTGGCGGCCATCCAGGCGTCTCCCAACGGGGTGATCCTGCTCGATGAGCAGGGCCGCATCGAATGGTGCAACCAGACGGCGGCCGCCCAGTTCGGCATCAACGCCGAGCGCGACCTTTTGCAGCACCTTGCAAACCTGGTGCGCGACCCGGCCTTCGTGGCCTACCTGGCCTCGTGGAACTACAGCCGCGACGTCGTCATCGATGCCTCGGGCCACGGCCAGGCGCAGCAGCGCAGCCATCCGGTACGGCTCTCGGTGCAGGTGCACCCCTATGCCGGCAACCGCCGCATGCTGCTCACGCGCGACATCACCGCGGTAGAGCAGGCGGAGGCGATGCGGCGCGATTTCGTCGCCAATGTTTCGCATGAAATCCGCACGCCGCTGACGGTGCTGGCCGGCTTTGTCGAAACGCTGCAGAACCTGCCGCTCGATGCGGAGGAGCGCACAAGGTATCTCTCGCTGATGAGCCAGCAGTCGCACCGCATGGAAACGCTGGTGAATGACCTGCTGACGCTCTCGCGCCTCGAAGGCAGCGCGCCGCCTTCGGGCAGCCAGTGGATCCGCATTCGCGCGCTGCTTGCCCAGTGCGAGGACGAAGGGCGCGGGTTGTCCGGCCGGCTGGTGCCGCAGGGGCATCGGCTTTCCTTCACCATCGAGGCCGAATCCGAAATCTCCGGCGCGCCGACCGAGCTGCAAAGCGCCATGTCGAACCTGCTGACCAACGCCATTCGCTACACGCCCGGCGGTGGCGAGGTGGCGGTGACCTGGCGGCGCCTGCCCGACGGGCGCGGTGAATACGCGGTGCGCGACACCGGCCCCGGCATTGCCGCCGAGCACATTCCCCGCCTGACGGAGCGCTTCTACCGAATCGACCGCAGCCGCTCGCGCGAGACTGGCGGCACCGGGCTGGGGCTGGCCATCGTCAAGCACATTGCGCAGCGACACGGGGCTGAACTGCGCATCGAGAGCACAGTGGGCAAGGGCTCCCGCTTTGCGCTGGTTTTTCCGGCGAACCGGGTACGGGAAGCGCGGCTGCTAGCGAAGTGAACGCCGCATCGTCCACCGCAGCAGGGCGCCGAACAGCACGGCAGTGACCGTGAGCGCGCCCGAGCCCATGAGCCAGAACGCAAGCGGCGACTGCATCGCGGGCCAGGGCCCCAGGCCGCGGTAGGCCAGCAGATAGCTGCCGCCAAGGCCCAGGCCCCACAGCAGCGTGCAATAGATGACGAGCGGCGCCAGCGTGACGCGGTAGCAGCGCAGCACGAAGACGCACAGCGTCTGCAGCGCGTCGGCAAAGTGATAGACCGCCACCACCAGCAGCAACGCCGCGGCAATCGCCACCACGGCCGGGTTGTCCGAATACACGTGGGCCAGCTTGAAGCGCAGTGCCACCATGGCGCCAGCGAAGAACAGTGCGCACAGGGCGGTGAGTTCAAACCCCATGCGGCAGGCGCGGCGGGCTCGTGCCGCATGGCCGGCACCCAGCCAGAAGCTCACGCGCGCGCTGGTGGCAATGGCCAGCGAAAGCGGCACCATGTAGGCCACTGCCAGCAGGTTCGAGGCAATCTGGTGCGCGGCGGCCGCGGCCGTGCCGAGGCGGGCGATGAACAGCGCCATCAGGGTGAACGAGGTCACCTCTACCAGCACCGCCAAACCGCCGGGAATGCCAAGGCTCGCAAACTGGCGGATCTGCCGCCAGTCGGGTGCCTCGATGCGTTCCCACAGCCGGTAGTCCTTGTAGAAGGAACTGCTGCGCAGCAGCCATGCCGCACAGGCCAGCATCGCCCAGTTCACGCACAGCGTGGCCCAGGCGCAGCCCACCAGGCCCATGGCCGGCAGGCCCGCGCCGCCGAAGGTGAACCAGATCGACAGCGGCAGCTTCACGAACAGCGAGCCGAGCTGCAGCCAGGTGACGACCTGCGGCTTGCCGAGGCTCTGGTTCAGCGTGCTGAACAGACGGAAGAGCAGGGCAGGCGGCAGCGCAAATGCCAGCACCGCAAGGTAGGCCTCCACGCCGGCGCGCATTTCGGGAGGCACCTGGGTCCAGCGCAACACGGCGCCAGGGAACAGCAGCACCGCCATGCCGACGGCAATGGTGATGGCGCTCAGGTAAAGCGACTGCCGCACCGAGCGGCCGACTTCGCTCCTGCGGTCGGCGCCGTGCAGTTCGGCCCACACGGGCAGCAGCGCCTGCAGCACGCCCATCAGCGAGACGAACACGCTGATGAATACGGCCGCGCCCACCGACAGCGCGGCGAGGGCGCTCTCGGCATAGCGCCCGGCCACGATGGTGTCGGTCACGCCGAATGCCATCACGGCCAGCTGGCCGACCAGCACCGTGCCGGCGTGCCGCGCGATCAGACCTCTTTCGCCACTCACTTGCTACGGTGCGATCTTTTGATAGAGCAGCAGGTCGTCGGTCGCGCTGCTGGGCCGGCGCAGCGTGCCGCTGAAACGCCATTGCTCCAGGGGAATGATGGTGTGCAGCCGCTCGATGGTTTCGGGGCTCACCAGCAGCCACGGGCAATTGGTGCCAAGGAGCAGCGGCTGCAGGTTGAAGCGGCCATGGTGCTGCAGGGCCGCAATGTGCGCACGGCTGAGCGCCAGTTCGGCAACGCAGCTTGGCTGCCCGACCCGCTCGGCCACCGCGCGCACTTGCGGAACGTAGCTGCGCGCATAGTCGATGGAAGGCAGCCAGAGCGTCATCAGCAGCATCCAGCACAGCGCCGTGCCGCCCGCCGGGAGCACCAGCGTTTTCCAGAGCGCGGCTTGGTGCCGCCCGGTGCGCCAGCGCACCACCCAACACCAGGTAATGGTTGCGGCCAGGGCCAGAACGAACGGAACGATAGAGAACTCGGGCACGAAGCCTGGCACCAGGCGTGCCACGCTGGCCGCCGGCTTGGGCGGCACCCCGGTCTGCATGGCGATCCAGTAGACCCAGCCCAGCACGGCCAGGCCGCTGAAGAACAGCACGTTGAACCAGTCGATCAGCGCCGCCGCGCTGCGCCGGAAGGTCGGCAGCGCAAAGGCCGCCAGCGTGGCGAGCGCGGGCAGCGCCAGCAGCAGCGACCGGTCGGAATAGTCGGTGGTCCAGGTGGCGGCCAGCGGCACCAGCGCAAACCAGAAGGGCAGGGCCACGTGGCGCGCGGTGAGCTGCCGGCGCCAGCGCCAGAGCGTCCAGATGGCAAGGGGCCACACCGGCCAGGTGAACCACACCAGCAGCTTGGCCTGGCTGCGCACGTCGCCCAGCACGGAGGTGCTGCTCGGGTGCCTGCCCGGCAGCTGGATTTTCCATTCGAGCAGACCGAGGCCGATGGCCAGCGCCGCAGCCACCAGCGCGACTGCAACCATCGTCGCGAGCGCGCCCCGTGTGTAGCCGGGGCCTTCGTCCGTCGTTGTGTCGGCCTTGCGCGCGGTGCGCCGCTCGGAGGCCATGAAGAGCGCACTACCGATCGCCAGTGCCAGCCCGACCGTGGGACCACCGCTCAGCGTCATGCCGACCGTGCCGACGATCAGCGCGATCACGGGGCCGACTCGGCGGTATGGCAGCGCGGCCACGCCGTAGAAGAGATGCGATGCGAAGTACAGCTGCGCCAGGGCCGGCGTGGTTTCGTGGCCGAGCTGGGCCAGGCCCAGGCAGGCGATCAGCGCCAGCAAGCCGCCGTCGGCGATGGCGCGTGCGTAGTCGGTGGGGCGTGCCTCACCGCCGAAGGCAAAAGCCACCGGCTGGGCCCGCGAGGTGCGGGCGAGGTAGTAAACCGCGTACCAGGTGGCGGTGAACGTGCCCCAGAGCATCAGCGCAAAGACGACGCGCACGGCAAGGTCGGGGTGCACCCAGGAGGGCGCGATCTTGATGGCCCAGGCGCCGATCCAGTACGGAATGAGCGCCGGTGTTTCAGGGCGCAGGCCCAGCAGCATGGGATCGAACCAGCGCGCAATGCCTTCGGTGGTGCGCGCCAGTTCGGCCATGTAGCCGAACGACGTGATATCTGCGCTCTTCCACGGGCCGCGTCCCACAAGGCCCGGCAGGAGGTAGGCGGCGCATAACAACAGCAACGCAATGCGCGGCAACCGGCGCACGGCGCTCTGGGCAACGATCGCAGGAGTGGGTTGATTCACAAAGATGAGCGAACGGCGGTTTTGGGAAAGAAAAAGGGCAGCGCGGTAAACCGGGCTGCCCTCAGTGCGAAAGCGCGTGCTTTACTTGGAAGCAGCGCCGGTCGTCTTGCCGAAGCGGTTGCGGAACTTCTCGACGCGACCGCCCATGTTGTCGACCGACTTTTGCGTGCCGGTGTAGAACGGGTGCGATTCGCTCGTGGTGTCGAGCTTGAACAGCGGCAGTTCGCGGCCGTCGTCGGTCTTGCCCATTTCCTTGGTGTTCGCGCACGAACGGGTCACGAACTTGAAGCCGTTCGACATGTCGACGAACAGAACTTCGCGGTAATTCGGGTGAATGCCTTCTTTTGCCATGGTGTTTCCTTTGGGGTCGATGCGAGAGCCACAAGCGTGCCGGCAGGGGGCAGGCTGTTCCTTGGGGAAGCGCCGGGCAAAACGCCCAGCCGCACTTTTCGCGGAGCCGTCGATTATCGCATACTGGCCGTTTCGAGCGAAAGGCCTCCGTAGATGACCTCCAGAACCTTGCGCACCGGCCTTGTCGGCTACGGCTTTGCCGGCCAGACTTTTCATGCGCCCGTGCTTTCGGCCGTGTCGGGGCTCGAACTGGCGGCCGTGGCCAGCTCGCAGCCGCAAAAAGTCAATGCCGACTGGCCGAATGCAGCCGTGGTGCCCGACGTGGAGGCGCTCGTGGCCCGCCCGGACATCGACCTGGTGGTGGTCGCCACCCCCAACGCGCTGCACTATCCGGTTGCCAAGGCGGCGCTGGCGGCCGGCAAGCACGTGGTGGTGGACAAGCCTTTCACCCTCGACGTGGCCGAGGCCCGGGATCTGGAAGCGTTGGCTCGGCGCAACAACCGGGTGCTGGCGGTTTACCAGAACCGGCGCTTCGACGCCGACTACCTCACGCTCAAGGACGTGCTGGCCAGCGGCGAACTCGGCCGCCCGGTGTACCTGGAATCGCATTTCGACCGCTTCCGCCCCGAGGTTCGGGACCGCTGGCGCGAGCAGAAGGTGCCCGGCGCGGGCCTGTGGGTCGACCTGGGTGCGCACCTGGTCGACCAGGCCGTTCAACTGTTTGGAAAGCCCGATTCGCTGCAGCTCGACACCGCGGCGCTGCGCGACGGGGCGCAGGTCGAAGACTACTTTCATGCCGTGCTGCGCTACGAAAGCGGCCCGCATGCGCCGCTGCGCGTGGTGCTTCACGCCACGACGCTGGCGGCCCATGCGGCGCCGCGCTACATCATCCACGGCACACGCGGCAGCTACATCAAGCATGGCGTCGATCCGCAGGAAGACGCGCTGCGCGCCGGACAGCGGCCGCCCATGGCGGGGTGGGGCGCAGACCCGCAAGACGGCGAACTCGTGGTGCCCGGCAGCGACGGCGGCGAGCCGCAGCGCCGCGTTTGGCCCACGCGGGCCGGCAACTACGTCGACTACTACGCTGCGGTGCGCGATGCGATCCTTGGCACTGGGCCGAATCCGGTGCCTCCCGAGCAGGCCGTCGCGCTGATGGAACTGCTCGATATCGGCCAGCAGAGCGCGGCCGAGGGGCGGGCGATCCGCATCGTCGAACGCCCATGAAAAAAGCGCGTTGACCGGGAGGGTCAACACGCTTTTGCGGCGAGCGTGGGAGCTCAGCCGCCGCGACGCATCATGTCGAAGAACTCGACATTCGTTTTCGTCGCCTTCATGTTCTTGAGCATCAGCTCCATCGACTCGATCTCGTCCATGTTGTACATGAGCTGGCGCAGGATGCGGGTCTTCTGCAGGATCTCGGGGGCGAGCAGCAGTTCTTCGCGGCGCGTGCCGCTGCGGTTGAGCTGGATCGACGGGAACACGCGCTTTTCGTACAGGCGGCGGTCCAGGTGGATTTCGGAGTTGCCGGTGCCCTTGAACTCTTCGAAGATCACTTCGTCCATGCGGCTGCCGGTGTCGATCAGCGCGGTGCCGATGATGGTCAGCGAGCCGCCTTCTTCCACGTTGCGCGCGGCGCCCAGGAAGCGCTTGGGGCGCTGCAGCGCGTTGGAGTCGACACCGCCGGTCAGCACCTTGCCCGACGAGGGCACGACGTTGTTATAGGCGCGGGCAAGGCGGGTGATCGAGTCGAGCAGGATCACCACGTCCTTCTTGAGCTCGACCAGGCGCTTGGCGCGCTCGATCACCATTTCGGCCACGTGCACGTGGCGCGCGGCGGGTTCGTCGAAGGTCGAGGCAATGACCTCGCCCTTCACGGTGCGCTGCATTTCGGTCACTTCTTCAGGCCGCTCGTCCACCAGCAGCACCATCATGTGCACTTCGGGGTAGTTGGCGCTGATGGCGTGGGCAATGTGCTGCATCATCACCGTCTTGCCGCTCTTGGGCGGCGCCACCAGCAGGGCGCGCTGGCCCTTGCCGATGGGGGCGATGATGTCGATGATCCGGCCCGTGATGTTCTCGTCGCTCTTGATGCCGTCGCGCTCGAGCTTCATCTGCTCCTTGGGGAACAGCGGCGTCAGGTTTTCGAACATCACCTTGTGCTTGTTCTGTTCGGGCGGACCGTCGTTGACCTTGTCGAGCTTGGTCAGCGCGAAGTAGCGCTCGCCGTCCTTGGGCGTGCGCACTTCGCCTTCGATCATGTCGCCGGTGTGCAGGTTGAAGCGGCGCACCTGGCTCGGCGAAATGTAGATGTCGTCCGTGCTGGCCGTGAAGCTGGTGTCCGGGCTGCGTAGAAAGCCGAAGCCGTCGGGCAGGATTTCGAGCACGCCGTCGGCGAAGACCTGCTCGCCGGCCTTGGCGCGCTTCTTGATGATCGCGAACATCAGCTCTTGCTTGCGCATGCGGCCGACGTTTTCGATCTCAAGCGCTTCAGCCTGCTTGAGGACTTCAGACACGTGGAGTGCCTTGAGTTCGTTTAAGTGCATGGAATGACCCCTCGCGGGGTAATCGATCGGAAAACGGGGGGAGGTTAAACGTGAAGCGAGAACTGCTTCACTAACCGGGGAACTCGAACCGGTTGCCTGAAAGGGCCGGTGATCTGTGGGAGATTATGACAGGAAAAATCGTCCGGCCAACGCATTGCGCGCTGGCCGGTTGAAATGTCTCAGGCTAGCTGCTGGTCGATGAAGGCCGTGAGTTGCGCCTTGCTCATGGCGCCGACCTTGGTGGCGGCCAGCTGGCCGTCCTTGAACAGCATGAGCGTGGGGATGCCGCGGATGCCGAACTTGGCCGGAATGTCGCGGTTTTCGTCCACGTTGAGCTTGGCGATCTGCAGCTTGCCTTCGTAGGCGGTCGACACTTCATCCAGGATGGGTGCGATCATCTTGCAGGGGCCGCACCATTCGGCCCAGTAGTCGACCAGCACGGGCTGGCTGGACTTGAGCACGTCGGCTTCGAAGGAAGAATCGGAGATGTGTTTGATCAGGTCGCTGGCCATGTGATGTGTCCTTGTGCGCGGAGAGTTTCGGTGCAGCTAAAGTGCTGGTCATTGTGACAGAAACCAAGGGGTGGGGTGCCGTGCGGGAACGCTATGGCGCCGATAGCAAAAGCCCTTTGCGCGTCGCGCCCCCACGCCCTCCAACCCCTCGATAGAACATGAACGAAGGCCACCCCGTCCAGGCCCTGTGGTGCGACCCCGCCGACGGCGTGGTTGCCCGCATTGCCGCCGCTATTGCAGAGCGCCAACTGCACGCGGCGCGCACCGTGGTGCTGGTGCCCTATGCGCAACTCATGGGAGTCGCCCGCGGCATGTGGGCGCGCTGCGGCAGCCCGGGCTTCGTGCCCCGGTTCGAAACCACGCGCAACTGGGCGCGCAGCTCGGGCGGTTTCTTGCCCACGGGCTACGACATCGCATTCGACATGGCGCGCGACCTGGTAACGGCACAGGCGCTGCTGTCGCAGGCCGGCTTTGCCGCCGAACGCTTTGCGCTGGCGGGGCGGGTGGTCGAGCTGGCCTACCAGCTGGCTCCGCTGGCGGCCGCCGCGTTGCCGCAAGAGCGCGGCAGCGAATGGGCGCAGAAGGCGGCCCACGTGGCCGAAGCGGGCAACGAGTCGGAGTGGTTTCGCATCGAAAGCGCGCTGATCCGCGTTGCGGTGGCCTGGGCTGCCAACTCGGGCTATGCCACCGATGTGCTGCTGCGCGAGAACGTGCGCACGCAGGTCGATGCGCTCATCGTGCTCGAAGGCTTCCAGACCGATCCGCTCACGCAGACGCTGTGCAACTTGTGGGGCGACCGCGCGATTCATCTCTCGCTGGTGCCCACGGCGCCGCCCGCCGCAGCCGCGAGTGCGCATGTCGCTGACGACCCCGAGGACGAGGCGGAACTGGCCGCCGCGTGCGTGCTGCGGCACCTGGCAGAGGGCCGCGCGCCGGTCGCGCTCATCACCACCGATCGCGCGCTCACGCGGCGCATCGGCGCGCAGCTCCAGGCGCACGGCATCACGGCGCACGACGAAACCGGCTGGAAGCTTTCCACCACGCGCGCCGCCGCCACCGTGATGAGCGCGCTGCGCGCCTGCGCCCACGACGCGGGCAGCGACCAGGTGCTCGAATGGCTCAAGAGTAGCGCCGACGGCGATGCGCTCGCCGTGCAGGCACTCGAGGTGCGGCTGCGGCGCGAAGGCGTGCGCGAGTGGTCCGCCTGGTGCGGACAGGCCGCCCGCAGCGAAAAGCCGCAAGACATCGCACTGTTGCCCTTCACAGAAGCAGTGGAGGGCCGCCGCATGGCCATGGCCCGTTCCAGGCCGCTCGCCGACTGGCTTCGCGCCTTGCGCGAGCTGCTCGAAGCCGGCGGGCAGTGGGAGCCGCTCGCCGCCGACATGGCCGGTGGCAAGGTGATCGGTGCCCTGTGGCTCGACGCCGGCGCGCACGGCGATGACGACGAATTTCCCGGTGGACGCCACACGCTGGCCGAGTTCACCGCGTGGGTGCGCGACGTGCTCGAAGACGCCAGCTTTGTGCCGCCAGCCGGTGGCGACGTGCCCCAGGTGGTGGTGTTGCCGTTGCACCAGCTGTTGGGCCGGGCCTTCGGCGCGGTGGTCATTCCAGGCTGCGACGACCGGCGCCTGCCTGCCTCGCCCGAGCCGCCCGGCAACTGGAGCGCCGCCCAGCGCGCAGAACTCGGCTTGCCCGCGCGCGAAACGCTCGAGGCCGCGCAACGTTCGGCCTGGTCCGCCGCCTTGTGCAACCCTTGCTGCGAACTGCTGTGGCGCCGATCCGATGCCAGCGGTGAACCCGTGCGGCCGAGCCCGCTGGTGCAGGCGCTGCAGCTCGACCATGCGTTGCAAATGGCGGCCGACCCACGCACGCCGCGCGAGGTTGCGCTGCAGCCGACCTTGTACCCGACGCCCTCTGGAGCGCTACTGCCGCTGCGGAACATTTCGACCAGCGTCTACGAAGACCTGCGCCGCTGCCCCTACCGTTTCTTCGCGTTGCGGCAACTGGGCCTGCGCAGTGCCGATGAGCTCGATGCCGAGGTCGACAAGCGCGACTTCGGCAACTGGCTGCATGCCGTGCTGGGCCACTTTCATGAGGCGCTGAAGGAAACCCCCACCAATGAGATGGCGGAGCGGTTGGCGTACATCACCGCCGCAGCCGAGCGCGCCACGCACGAGTTCGCGCTCTCCGATGCCGAGTTCCTGCCGTTCGCCGCGGCGTGGCCGGCGGTGCGCGACGGCTACCTGCAGTGGCTCGCCGGCCATGAGGCAAGCGGCGCGGTGTTCGCCGAATCGGAACCGTGGATGGAGCAGCCGCTGGGAAACCTGCAACTGGTCGGCCGGCTGGACCGCATCGACCGCATGCCCGACGGGCAAGCCTTCGTGATCGACTACAAGACCGAGTCGGCCGCGGTCACCAAGGAGCGCGTGAAAGATCCGACCGAAGACACGCAGCTGGCCTTCTATGCCGCGCTGGTGGCCGACGACACTCTGCGCGCGGCCTACGTCAACGTCGGTGAGAAGTCGTCCGGCACGCAGACCGTCGAGCAGCCTGTGGTGGTCGAGGCGCGAGATGCGCTGGTCGCGGGCATCCTCGACGATTTCACCCGCATTGCCGAGGGGGCGGCGCTCCCGCCATTAGGGGAGGGTGCCATCTGCGACTACTGCGCGGCACGGGGGCTTTGCAGAAAAGACTTCTGGGAGATCGAACAACCTCCGCCTTCGACTGACGCTGTGCCCGGAGGGCCCGCCCAATGAACGGCGCCGCCTACGAACACAACGGCCGGCACGTCACGCGCGAGGCCTTCTACACCGTCGCCTGCGATCCGCGCCGCTCCGTTGCGGTCGAAGCCTGCGCCGGCGCGGGCAAGACCTGGATGCTGGTGTCCCGCATCTTGCGCGCGCTGCTCGAAGAGGGCGAATCCGCCTGCGAGCCGCACGAGATTCTGGCCATTACCTTCACCAAGAAGGCTGCTGGAGAGATGCGTGAGCGGCTCGACCAATGGCTGGAGCAGTTCGCCGAGCGCAGCCCCGAAGAGCTGGTGCGCGAACTGGTGATGCGCGGTGTCGATCCCGCGGCCGCGCTTGCCGCCGTTCCGCGCCTGAAAGGACTTTACAGGCGCTTGCTCGAAGGCGGCCGGCCGGTGCAGTTCCGTACCTTCCACGCCTGGTTTGCGGGGCTTTTGCGCAACGCGCCATTGGCAGTGTTGCGCGAACTCGGCCTGCCTGCGAACTACGAACTGCTCGAAGACGATGCCGAGGCGCGCTCACGCACCTGGCGCCCCTTCTTCGAGGCCGTGACGGCTGACAAGGAGGCGTTGGCCGACTACTACGCCGTCGTGGCCACCTACGGCCGTTCGCAGACCGCCAAGGCGCTGGGCGAAGCGCTCACGCGCCGTGTCGAGTTTGCGCTGTCCGACCCGGCGTCGGCGGTGCAGCACTTCAGCGCCATGCATCCCTCGCTCGAAGGCCTGGACGAACCGACCGATGCCTTGAGTGGAGACCTCGTCCGGCGCCGCTGGCTCGACCGTGCCGCCGCACTTGGCCGCGAAGCCAACAAGACACCGCAAAAGGCCGCCGAGGCGATCATCGACGTGTTCGGCACCGGCGAGCCGCCGACGGAGTCACGTGCCGCCGCCCTGGCGCACCTGCGCAAGAATTTCTTCGTCGCGGCGGAAGACCGGCTCACCAAGAACCTGCAGAAATTCCCTGCCGCGCAAGAAGCCGAAGCCGAGCTCCAGACCCTGTGCATGGCACAGGCCCAGCACGCGGCGTGGCTCTACCAGCAGCGCATGACGCGTCTCACGCGCATCCTCGTCTCCGCATTTGCCGAAGTGAAGCGCGCCCACGGATGGGTCGACATGAACGACGTCGAGCAAGCCGCTCAACTGCTGCTCGGCCAGTCGGCGCTGTCGGGCTGGGTGCAGGAGCGGCTCGATGCACGCATCGCCCATCTGCTGATCGACGAGTTCCAGGACACCAACCCGCTGCAGTGGCAGGCGCTCTACGGTTGGCTCAGCGCCTACACCGGTGCGGGCGGCAAGGCGCCGCGCGTTTTCATCGTGGGCGACCCGAAGCAGAGCATCTACCGCTTTCGCCGTGCCGAGCCGCAGGTCTTCATCGCTGCGAAAAAATTCGTGCGCGAAGGCCTGGGCGGCGAACTGCTCAACTGCGACCACACCCACCGCAACGCGCGTGCGGTGGTCGGCCTTGTCAACCAGGCGATGCTCGCCGCACAGCAAGCGGGTGAGTTCGACGGCTACCGCGCGCACACCACCGAGCGCAACGACGAGGGCGAACTGCTCAAGCTCCCGCCCATCGACCGCGATGCGGTCAGCACGGCCGCAGCCGCGCCTGCCGACGACGGCATGCTGCATTGGCGCGACAGCCTCGTTACGCCCCGCGTCTTGCCTGAAGAGCAGTTGCTGCAAAAGGAATGCGAGCAAGCGGCGCGATGGGTGGCGCAACGCATTGCCGACGGCACGCCGCCGCGGCAGATCATGGTGCTGGCGCGCCGGCGCAACCGCCTGTCCGCCATGCAGGACGCGCTACGCGAGCGTCACATTCCCGTGCAGCAGCCCGAAAAGAACGAGCTGCACGATGCGCCTGAAGTGCAGGACGTGGTCGCGCTGATCGATGCGCTGGTCTCGCCCGCGCACGACCTCTCCCTGGCACGTGCGCTCAAGTCGCCGCTGTTCGGCATCGGCGACGACGCGCTGGTGCAGTTGGCGCTGCGCCAGCGCGAGCAACCTTCGTCGAGCTGGTTCGCGTTGATTCAAAAGGGCGAAGACCTGCCGCCGGAACTGGTCGAGGCGGGCGCCAAGCTCAAGCAGTGGCGGCGCTGGCTTGCTGCGTTGCCACCGCACGATGCGCTCGATGCGATCTTTCACGATGGCGATGTGCTCGCCAGGTTCGGTGCCGCCATGCCCTCGGCCATGCGCCAGAGTGCCTTGGCCAATCTGCGTGGGTTGCTGGCGGCATCGCTCGAAATCGAAGGCGCCCGCTACGCCACGCCTTATGCGCTGGTGCGCGCATTGCGCGCCGGGGGCGTCAGGGCGCCGTCCGTCGCCGTGCCCGATGCGGTGCAACTGCTGACCGTGCACGGCGCCAAGGGCCTCGAGGCCGACACCGTGCTCATGCTCGACTGCGACGCGCCGCCTCCGCGCGCCCAGACCATGGGCGTGCTGGTCGAATGGAAGGGCAGCGACAGCGCACCGACGCGGTTCGTGTTTCTGGCGAGCGAGAAAACGCCGCCGGGCTGCGCCACCACGTTGCTTGAAGAAGAACAGCGCGCACGACACCGTGAGGAGCTCAACGGTCTTTACGTGGCGACCACCCGGGCGCGCGAGCGCCTTGTGCTGTCGTCGGTGCAGCCCGCCCGCGCCAACGAGGGCAGCTGGTGGGCGCGGCTCGAATCGATGTGCGAACCCGCCGAAGCCGACGAGCCGCTGATCGTGTTGCCGGCGGCTTCCGGCGCAGGCAGCTTCCCGATGAAGCAGATGCCCGTGCTCGCGCCAGCGGTCAAGGAACCCGTGGCGATCAAGAAAGCGGCTGACACTACCGTCGATGCGCGCGCTGCCGCGTTCGGCCAGGCGGTGCACCGCTTGCTCGAATGGGCCGAGCCGGGCGAGCCGTTGCCGGCCGCGCACGTGCGCGCCGCGGCGCGCGAGTTCTTGCTCGACGCGCAGCAGGCCCGCGGCGCCGCGGTGCTCGCCGAGCGCATTCGCGGCGGCGCCGGCGCATGGGCTTGGAATGAGCGCATGATCGACTGGCACGGCAATGAAGTCACCCTGGTGCACGAAGGCGAAACGCTGCGCATCGACAGGCTGGTGCGCGAGCGCGCCACCGGCGCCTGGTGGATCCTCGACTACAAATCTGCCGCCCGCCCCGAGCGCGACGCGGCACTCATCGCACAGATGCAGCGCTACCGCGCCGCCGTGCAACATGCCTATCCCGGTGCCACGGTGCGCGCCGCGTTCCTGACCGGGCAGGGCGAACTGGTAAATCTCGAATGACTCTTTCCCATACCGTCGCCGTGATCGGCGGCGGACCTGCCGGCCTCATGGCGGCCGAAGTCTTGAGCGCGTCCGGCGTGCAGGTGCACGTGTACGACGCCATGCCCTCGGTGGGCCGCAAGTTCCTGCTGGCCGGCCGCGGCGGGCTCAACCTTACGCACTCCGAGCCCTTCGACATCTTCATGAGCCGGTTCGGCGACCGGCGCGCGCAGCTCGAACCCATGCTCACCCACTTCGGCCCGGAGCAGGTGCGCCAATGGGCAGCGGGCCTGGGCATCGAGACCTTCGTCGGCACCTCGGGCCGCGTCTTCCCGACCGACATGAAAGCCGCGCCGTTGCTGCGTGCGTGGCTGCAGCGGCTGCGCGCAGCGGGCGTGCAGTTTCATATGCGCCATCGCTGGCTTGTGGGCGGAGATGCGCCGATAGCTGCGGCTTCGCTGCGGTTTGCCACCCCGGCCGGCGAAGCCACCGTGAAGGCCGATGCGGTAGTGCTCGCGCTCGGTGGTGCCAGTTGGGCGCGGCTGGGCTCCGATGGCGCATGGGCGCCGTGGCTCCAGGCGCGCGGCGTCGGCGTCGCACCGCTGCTGCCCGCCAATTGCGGCTTCGATGGAGCAGGGTGGAGCGAACATTTCTCCAGCCGGTTCGCGGGCCAGCCTTTCAAGTCTGTCGCCATTTCGTTCACCGACAGCCAAGGCCGCCGCTTTACGCGCAAGGGCGAGTTCGTTGCGACTGCCACCGGCATCGAGGGCAGCCTGATCTACGCAGCATCGGCATTGCTGCGCGACGAGATCGCCGCGCACGGCAGCGCCACGCTGCTGCTCGATCTGCTGCCAGACCGCAGCGCCGAACAGGTGTTGGCCGCCGTCACGCATCCGCGCGGCGCCCGTTCGCTCAGCAGCCACCTCAAGAGCCGGCTCGGCCTGGAAGGCATCAAGGCCGGCGTGCTGCACGAAGTGCTGAGCCGCGAGGCCATGCAAGACCCTGCGCAACTGGCAGCAACCATCAAGGCCGTACCGCTGCGCCTGGTTGCAGCACGCCCGATCGATGAAGCCATCAGCACCGCGGGTGGTGTTCGCTTCGATGCGCTGGACGAAGGGCTCATGGCAACTGAATTGCCCGGCGTGTTCGTTGCGGGAGAAATGCTCGATTGGGAGGCGCCGACCGGCGGTTACCTGCTGACGGCCTCCATGGCCAGTGGTGCGGCTGCGGCCCGCGGAGCCATCAAGCAACTGAGCCTTTGAAGGCATAGCTGAATACTTTTGTATTGTTTATTGCGCGCACAAGGAATAAGCTGCGGTCAGACAAAAACAAAAGGAGCAGCGATGACCAGCGTTCCATCGCCGCGCGCCGCGCGCGGGCTTGCCTATGCATCCCTGGTGTTCCTGGTTTGGTCCGGCGGTGACACCGGAGGCGGCGCCCGCGCGCAGGGCGCAAATTCGACGCTGGCGGGCACGTCCGCATCGGCAAACAGGCCGGCGCCACCAGACGGACAGCCGGCGTCCCTCACCAGTCCGTCCCCCGGCACCAAGTTCGCCAGCCGCAGCGCGACCTTCGTCTGGAGCAACACGGGTGCCAACCAGTACGGCTTGACGATCCTGTCGGCCTCTTCGGCGACACCGGTGGTGGACACATCGACAAGTGCGACAACGCTGACGGTGACAAACCTTCCCATAGACGGCGCGGGGCTCGTGGTCCGGCTGCGCTCCCGATTCAAGGGGAAGTGGCTGCCGGCCAACGAGTACCTGTTCACGGCAGCCGGATACACCGCGGCGCAATCGACCGCCGCGGTGAAGCCCTGGTCCGATCTGATCGCGCTGCCACTCGTGCCCGCATCGGCCGCCAACCTCCCCGACGGCAAGCTGCTGCTGTGGGCAGCCCGCTCGCCCACCAGCTTCAGCACGAGCAGCAACGAGGCGTACACCTACACCTCGGTGTTCGACCCCGTCACGCGAAGCGCCAGCCCGCTGGTGGTCACGGCCACCGGCCACCAGATGTTCTGCCCTGGCCTGAGCATGCTGGCCGATGGCAGCGTGCTGGTCAGCGGCGGCAGCGATGCGACGAAGACCTCGATCTACGACCCGGCGCTGGGCGGCTGGGTGACCGGTGCGCAGCTCGGCATCGCACGTGCCTACCAGTCGAGCACGACGATGTCCGACGGCTCCGTGTTCACAGTCGGTGGATCGTGGAACGGCGGGCAGGGCGGCAAGTACGGCGAGGTGTGGTCGGCCGCCACCAAGACCTGGCGCACGCTGTCCGGCGTACCGGCCCACATGCCCGATGCGAGCAATGTCTCGAACCCGCCGCTGGCCGGACCGGACGCGGCCGGGGTCTACCGGGGCGACAACCACATGTGGCTGTTCGGCGCCGCCAACGGATGGGTATTCCACGCCGGGCCTGCTGCCGCAATGCACTGGATCGACACGCGCGGCAGCGGCGCCATCCTGCAGGCCGGGCTACGCAGCGACGACCCCTATGCCATGACTGCCAGCGCCGTGATGTACGACATCGGCAAGATCCTCAAGCTCGGCGGCGCGCCCAACCATGACAGCGGCAACGCCTTCAAGACCGCCTACATCATCGACATCAGCGCGGGCGCGCCGGCAGCGCCCACGGTGCGCAAGCTTTCGCCAATGGCCTATGGCCGAACCTTTGTCAACAGCGTGGTGCTGCCTAACGGCGAGGTGTTCGTGATAGGCGGACAGACGCAGCCCGTTCCGTTTTCCGACTCCTACAGTGTGCTGGCGGCCGAGCTGTGGAGCCCGGTGCTGGAGAGCTTCATCACGGTGCCGCCGATGCAGAAACCGCGCAACTATCACAGCGTGGCCCTGCTGCTGCCGGACGCACGCGTGCTGACAGGCGGCGGCGGGCTGTGCGACTGTGCGGGCGACCACCCGGACGCGGAGATCTACACGCCACCGTACCTGCTGGCGGCGGACGGTTCGCCGGCGTCCCGCCCGGCCATCACTGCCGCGCCGGCCAGCGCCACATGGGGGAGCCAGATCGCCGTGGCCACCGACCGCGCGGCGGCCCATTTTTCGCTGGTGCGCATGGCATCGGCCACTCACTCGGTCAACACCGATCAGCGCCGCATCCCGCTGTCATTCACGGGCACGGCAGGCAACTACCAGTTGGGCATTCCGACCGATCGCGGTACGGTGCTGCCGGGCAACTACATGCTGTTCGCACTCGACAGCAGCGGGGTGCCGAGCGTGGCGCGCACCATCAACATCCAGTAGCGGCCGGCGCGCGTCGCGAAGCCGAGGCTTTCGATGATGATGCTGGCGCTGGCGCTCGGAACCGCACTGGCCGTTGGCCCGTCGGAAAAGACTGAAGCCGCGGTGCCTTCGTCGGTGGCGCGTGGCGCGCGACTGTTCGATGGCACCGAGCCACTCGCCGGCACGCTGTCCGGCCACAGCGTGCCGCTGCCGGGCGCAGCGACGCGCTGCATCCAGTGCCACGCGGGACCCGGCAAGTCCACTGCCGCTGTCTACGGTTTTGCGCCGCCGCTCGACCGGCGCCAATTGCGCGAAGTCCTCCCGCGCCGCGGCGGACCGCCCGTCGCGTACGAGCGCGCATCCTTCTGCCGCACGCTGCGCACCGGCATCGACCCAGCCCATGTCGCGCTGCCCCGAGCCATGCCGCGCTTCGATGCCGACGAAGGCCAGTGCGCGGCGTTGTGGGACTACCTGACGCAAGCCCTTGCTCGATGAACGCGAGGAACCCAATGAACGCGCAGGACCTCTTCATACCCTCGCGGGTTGCATCCTGCGGGCGCCGGCGTCTGCTTGCCGCCGGTGCACTGGCGTGGCTGGGTGTGCCTGCGGCCCGCGCAAACACCAGCATCGGCCCGGTGCTGCCGGCGGTGTCGGCTCCGGCCCTGTCGCTGCGGCGCCACGACGGCGCCAAACCGATGCTCGCGGCGCAGTTGCGAGGCGCCCCAACCGCCGTTCAATTGATGTTTACCGGATGCAGCACGGTCTGCCCGATCCAGGGTGCCTTGTTCTCGACGCTGCAGGCGGCATTGCTGCCCGAGCGCTACACGGCGGTGCGCCTGCTGTCGCTGAGCATCGACCCGCTGTCCGACGACCCTGTTGCACTGAGCGCCTGGTTGCGACGCTTCGGCGCACGGCCAACGTGGAGCGCGGCGGCGCCAGCCCCCGAGGCACTTGAGTCGATGCTCTCGCTGTTCACGGGAGGCGCGGCAGCGGGCGACCGCCATACCGGCCAGGTTTTTCTGTTCGATCGTCAGGCCCGGCTGGTCTGGCGAACCAGCGAGTTGCCGCCGACCGAAGAGGTCATGGCCGGATTACGGCAGATTGCTTAGTTGGATGCAGCGCCTGGGTCTCTGACGGTTTCGCGCGGCTGCGGCGGGGAACGCCTCAGAGCCGCGCTGCAGTCCGGGTGTCGGCAAAAGCGCTGCGGCCCAGCCAGCGCCACAGGTCGCGCGTATCGGATTCGCTGCCGATGACGCGAAGGCGCCGCTCGCGCAACGCAGCCTCGGCATCGAGGTCGCCGGTCCAGATCTCGGTCAGCGTCCGCACGGTCGATTCGACAATCAGCGTCGGTTCGTCGCCGGGGTTGTCTCGGCAGAGGTCGGCGCTGCCGTGATCGACGACCAGCCACCAGCGCCGCTCGCCCTCGGCCGCGTCGGTGAAGCGGAAGTGGATCACGATGCAGCGAGCGCGCGGGCACTCGTCGATCCGCACGAAGCGGCGGACGTCCCACATCAGGAAGCCGGCATCCAGCTGGTCGCGCTTGAGCCGGCTGCCGATCCAGCGCGCACCCCAATGGCCCAACGCCATCACGATCGGGCGCAGCTCCTCGCCCGCTGCGGTCAGGTGGTATTCGGCCGTGCTGCCGTCGCCCTGGACTCGCGTGATGACGCCTACTTCCTCGAGCTTGCGCAGGCGCTGTGCCAATAGCGAGCCCGACATGCGCGGCACGCCGCGGCGGATGTCGTTGAAGCGCGTGCTGCCGCACAGCAGCTCGCGCACGACCAGCGGCGTCCAGCGCTCGCACAGCACCTCGGCGCCGCGCGCCACGGTGCAAAACTGGCCGTAGTCGATCATGGTGCCAATTTAGTCCTTGAGGCGAGCCGAGGCCAGTACAAATTCTGGACTGGCGAAGCTTGGGCCGCGCTGCCATTCTTGAGGCTCCCTCACTCGATGGAAACCCATCATGACCACCGTCACAGCCCCACCGGCATTCAACGCCGCCGCCTTCAAGACCACCACCCGCGCTCAGTGGCAGGCCGCCGCCGAGGCCTGGCATCGCTGGGGACCGTTTCTCGGCCGCTGGCTGGGCGATGCAACGGAAACGATGTTCGATCTGGCCCGCATCGGGCCCGGCAGCCGGGTGCTCGACATTGCGGCCGGTGCGGGAGAGCAGTCGATCGGTGCTGCGCGACGCGCGGGTGCCAGCGGCCATGTGCTTGCAACTGACATCGCGCCGGCCTTGCTCGAGCGCGCCGCGGCGGATGCCAAGGCCGCGGGACTGTCGAACCTCGAGACCCTTGAACTCGACGGCGAGGCGCTCGACGCGCTGCCCGCCGGCAGCTTCGACGCGGCAATCAGCCGCGTGGGCCTGATCTACTTCCCCGACCAGCAGCGCGCGCTCGCCGGCATGCGGCGCGCCTTGCGTCCGGGCGGGCGGGTGTCGGCGGTCGTCTACTCGACCCCCGAGCGCAACGGGTTCTTCTCGATCCCCGTGAAGATCATCCGCGAACGCGCGCGGCTTCCCGCGCCGCTGCCGGGGCAACCCGGACCGTTTTCGCTCGGCGCCGAGGGTGCGCTCGAGGCCGCGTTTGCCAAGGCCGGCTTGCGCGACATCGAGGTGCTTCGGGTGCCGTCGCCGGTGCGGTTGGCGAGCGCGGCCGAATGCGTGCGCTTCGAACGCGAATCCTTCGGAGCGCTGCACCAGATGATGGTCGGGCTCGACGAGGCCGAGCGTGCGAGCACCTGGAATGCCATTGAAGAGGCGCTGCGCCAGTTCGAGGGTAGCGAAGGCTTCGTCGGGCCGTGCGAGATGCTCGTTGGCGCGGGAAGCACGTGAGGGTGGGAGAGGGGCCTAGAGCCCCGCTTTCAACGCGCGAGTTCTTGTCTTGAGAACTCGCGGTTTTTTGATGTTAGGTTGACGAGCCTTACCCCTGGCACTGACTACGCAGTTAGGGCTGCTTGGTTCCCCACCTGACCCGGTTGGCCACTTCACCATGCAGGGAGGCCCGTCAGCACTTATTGTAACCCCCCAGGCTGCGCGCACTTCGTGTCGCTTCGCCCACCCCCCTGCTGGGGGCGATACCAGCGGCCCGGCAAAGCCGGTTCCGCGGTATCCCGCGAGAAGGCAGGGCTTTTTTGATTGCGGGGGAGCTCTGGGAACGGGGGCTGCGCCTTTTAGAATGCCCCCAATGTCTTATCTCGTGCTCGCTCGCAAGTTCCGTCCGAAAACCTTTGGTGAGATGGTCGGCCAGGGGCACGTGGTGCAGGCGCTCGAGAATGCGTTGACCACGCAGCGCCTGCATCACGCCTACCTTTTTACCGGCACGCGGGGCGTGGGCAAGACCACGGTTTCGCGCATTCTGGCCAAGTCGCTCAACTGCCAGGGCCCGGACGGGCAGGGCGGCATCACGGCCACGCCTTGCGGGGTGTGCCAGGCCTGCAAGGACATCGACTCGGGCCGTTTCGTTGATTACACCGAGCTGGACGCGGCATCGAACCGCGGGGTGGACGAGGTGCAGTCGTTGCTCGAGCAGGCGGTTTACAAGCCGGTGCAGGGGCGCTTCAAGGTCTTCATGATCGACGAAGTGCACATGCTCACCAACACCGCGTTCAACGCGATGCTGAAGACGCTCGAGGAGCCGCCGGAATACCTCAAGTTCGTGCTGGCGACGACCGATCCGCAGAAGGTGCCGGTCACGGTGCTGTCGCGCTGCCTGCAGTTCAACCTGCGGCCGATGGCGCCTGAAACCGTGCTCGAACACCTGACGGGCGTGCTGCAGACCGAGCAAGTGCCGGCTGAACCGCAAGCGCTGCGGCTACTGGCACGCGCGGCGCGTGGCTCGATGCGCGACGCGTTGTCGCTCACCGACCAGGCAATTGCCTTCGGCAACGGCGAACTTCTCGAAGCCGGCGTGCGCCAGATGCTCGGCAGCGTGGACCGCGGCCATGTGTTCAAGCTGATCGAGGCATTGGCGCAGGGCGATGGCAAGACGGTGGTCGACACCTCCGAGGCGCTGCGGCGCGACGGCATGTCGGCTGCCTCCACGCTGGAAGAAATGACGGCCGTGCTGCAGGCCATGGCCGTGCTGCAGGCGGTGCCTTCGCGCGCGGAGTCGGCCGATTCAGCCACCGACCCGGATGCGGCCGACACGGCGCGCCTGGCGTCGTTGATGCCGGCCGACGAAACCCAGTTGCTCTACAGCCTGTGCCTGCACGGCCGCGGCGAGCTGGGCCTGGCGCCCGACGAGTACGCGGCGCTCACGATGGTGCTGCTGCGGCTGCTGGCCTTCAAGCCTTCGGGCGCCGCAACCTCCGCATCGGCCTCTTCGGGCTCCGCGGAAAAAAAAACTCTGAATGACGCCCCAAGGGCGGTTTTGGCGCCCGCGGCGGCACCTGCGGCTCGGGTTGCACCGGTAGCCGAAGCACCCGCTCCGGCCGCCGCACCGGTACCCTCGCAAGCCAATGCGGCACCGGCGGGCCAGCGCCTTGCGGTAGTCAGTGAACCGATGCGGCAGGGTGGGCCGCCGAGGCCGCAACCTCTGGCGGAGGCGCTGCCCGGCGAAGACCGCTCCAAGGTGCTTGCGATGCCGATTCGCGTGCAGCCGCCTCCAGGCCAGCGGGACGTGCCGCGGCCCGACGCACAGCGTGCTCCCGCCCCGCCCATTCCCCCCAGCGAAGACGGCGATTTCTGGCATGCCACGGTCACGCAGATGATTGCGGCCGAGAGCATCAATGCCCTGGCGCGCGAGCTTGCGCTGCAGTCGCAACTGGTGGCGCGCGACGTCGACCAGTGGATACTGCGGGTGGAGCGGGAGCTGCTCAACCAGCCTTCGGCACGCGAGAAGCTCGCCGACGCGCTCGCGGCCCTGGGCCACAGCGTGAAGCTGGCCATTGAAATCGGCGGCGTGGTCGACAGCCCCGCGCGCCGCAACAAGCACGCGGCCGACGAACGCCAGCGTGTAGCCGAAGAGGCGATTCGCAACGACCCCGAGGTGCAGATGCTGATGCGCGAATTCGATGCGAAGATCGTGCCTGGAACGCTCAAGCCCGCCTGAGCATCGTCTCTTATCCTTCCCCATTTTTCCAACCAATCAATCAGGACCAACGATGTTCAACAAAGGACAACTGGCCGGCCTCATGAAGCAGGCGCAGGCAATGCAGGACAACCTCAAGAAGGCCCAGGAAGAGCTGGCCACCATCGAGGTCGAAGGCGAATCGGGTGCAGGCCTGGTCAAGGTCGTGATGACCTGCAAGCACGACGTGAAGCGCATCACCATCGACCCGAGCCTCCTGGCCGACGACAAGGACATGCTCGAAGACCTGGTGGCCGCCGCTTTCAATGCGGCAGTGCGCAAGGCCGAGGAAACCAGCGAGCAGAAGATGGGCAAGCTCACGGCTGGCATGCCGGGCCTGCCGCCCGGCATGAAGCTGCCGTTCTGAGCTGTTGATGGCGGACGCCAGTTCGCTCGACGCATTGGTCGATGCGTTGCGCCGCCTGCCCGGTGTCGGCGTGAAGTCGGCCTCGCGCATGGCTTTTCATTTGCTGCAGCACGACCGCGAGGGCGCGCAGCTGCTCGCGCGCGCCCTGCAGCAGGCGGCCGGCAACGTGCGGCATTGCGAGCGCTGCAACACCTTTACCGAGGCGCCGGTCTGCAATGTGTGCCTGGACCCGCGCCGCGACGCGAGCAAGCTCTGCGTGGTCGAAACCCCCGCCGACCAGGCGGCGCTAGAGCGCACGGGTGCATTCCGCGGCTACTACTTCGTGCTGATGGGCAAGCTCAGTCCGCTCGACGGCATCGGGCCCAAGGACATCGGCCTGCAGAAGCTCTTCGACCGCGCGCTCGACGGCACGGTGAGCGAGGTCATCCTTGCCACCAACTTCACGGCAGAGGGCGAAGCCACCGCGCATGTGATAGGCGAAGCGCTCAAGCAGCGCGGCCTCAACGTGACACGGCTTGCGCGCGGCGTGCCGGCGGGTAGCGAACTCGAATACGTCGACCTCGGCACCATCGCGCATGCGCTGGTAGACCGCAGGTAGGCACAGACAACCCACATGACTCTTTCACTGCTGACGATTGCCTATTGGTGCGTGTTCATTGCCTGCGGCCTGCCGTACCTGGCGGCATGGATCGCCAAGGTCGGCAGCTTCGGGCCGCGCGACAACATCCAGCCGCGCGATTGGGCCGCAAAGCAGAGCGGCTGGCGTGCACGCGCAAACAGCGCGCAGGCCAACAGCTTTGAAGGGCTGCCGTTCTTCATCGGCGCGGTGATCATTGCGCATCAGCTCGGCGCCGCACAGGCAAGGCTCGACATGCTTGCGGCCGCATACGTCGTCTTGCGCGTGATCTACATCGCGGTGTACATCAAGGGCATCGGCAGCGTGCGCAGTGCAGTGTGGGCGCTCGGATTCCTGGTCAACATCGCGATTCTTTTCATCGCGCGATAGGCGCACGCAGGCCATTTGCAAGAGGCCTCGTAGAGGTCTTCATGTTTACGTGAAAACCCGCACGGGATGACCCCGATGCAGGCAACGCGGGCGCACCCCTAAGCTCGATTCAGTTCACCAGAATCAAAGAGCCCGCAGGACCGCTCCATGCTCCATCGCAGAACCCTCATCACCGCCTCCGCAGTCGCTGCCGCAGCAGTTGCGCTGCCACGGGTCTTTGCGCAAGCCAAGCTCGAGAAGACGAAGATTTCCATCGCGGTCGGCGGCAAGGCGGCCTTCTACTACCTGCCTCTCACCATCTCCGAGCAGCTCGGCTACTTCAAGGCCGAAGGCCTCGAGGTCGAGATTTCAGACTTTGCCGGCGGCGCACGCGCGCTGCAGGCCGTGGTGGGCGGCTCGGCCGACGTGTGCTCCGGCGCCTACGAACACACCATCAACCTGCAGGCCAAGAACCAGTTCTTCCAGGCCTTTGTGCTGCAGGGCCGCGCGCCGCAAATCGCGGTGGGCGTGTCGACCAAGAACATGGCGGGCTACGCCGGCATTGCCGACCTGAAGGGCAAGAAGATCGGCGTCTCCGCGCCGGGCTCGTCGACCAACATGGTGGCCAACCTCGTGCTCTCGCGCGGCGGCCTGAAGGCGAGCGACGTGAGCTACATCGGCGTGGGTGTTGCGGCCGGCGCGCTCACGGCGCTGCGCTCGGGCCAGATCGACGCCATCAGCAACACCGACCCGGTGATGACCATGCTCGAGCAGAAGGGCGACGTGAAGATCATCAGCGACACGCGCACGCTCAAGGGCACGCAGCAGGTGTTCGGCGGGCCGATGCCCGCGGCCTGCCTCTACGCGCCGATGGACTTCATCCAGAAGAACCCCAACACCTGCCAGGCGCTGGCCAACGCCATCGTGCACGGCCTAAAGTGGCTGCAGACGGCGGGGCCCGGCGACATCATCAAGACGGTGCCCGAAACCTATCTGCTCGGCGACCGCGCGTTGTACCTCGCGTCTTTCGACAAGGTGCGCGAGTCGATTGCCACCGATGGCCTCGTGCCGAGCGAAGGGCCGAAGACGGCGCTCACGGCCATATCGAGCTTCGACACAGCAGTGAAGGCCGACAAGATCGACCTCGCCAAGACCTACACCAACGATTTTGCCCGGCGCGCGAAGGACAGGTTCAAAGCCTGACCTCCGGACGTCCTCGCGACCCGGCTTCGGCCGGGTTTTTTCTTGCAGCCAGACATGTCCGACTACGCACTCGAACTTCTCTCCATCAGTTGCACCTTTCACTCGAAGGACGATCCGGGCCAGCGCTACACCGCGGTGGCAGACACCACGCTGCGCGTCAGGGCAGGGGAGTTCGTGTCGGTGGTGGGGCCGACGGGCTGCGGCAAGTCGACGTTGCTGAACGTGGGCGCGGGGCTGCTGGAGCCTTCGTCGGGCACGGTGAAGGTGTTCGGCCAGACGCTTGCGGGCGTGAACGCGCGCGCGGGCTACATGTTCCAGACCGAGGCGCTGATGCCGTGGCGCAGCGCCGTCGCCAACGTGATGGTGGGCCTGCAATATCGCGGCGTGCCCGAGGCCGATGCACGCGAACAGGCCGAGGCGTGGCTTTCGCGCGTGGGCCTATCGGGTTTCGGCGACCGCTATCCGCACCAGCTTTCGGGCGGCATGCGCAAGCGCGTGGCACTGGCGCAAACACTGGTGCTGGACCCCGACATCATCCTCATGGACGAGCCCTTCAGCGCGCTCGACATCCAGACCCGGCAGCTGATGGAAAACGAAGTGCTCGAACTGTGGAGCGCCAAGAAAAAAGCGGTTCTCTTCATCACGCACGATCTCGACGAGGCCATTGCAATGAGCGACCGCGTGGTGGTGCTGTCGGCTGGGCCGGCCACGCACCCCATCGGCGAATTTGCCATTGACCTTGCCCGCCCGCGCGACGTGGCCGAGGTGCGCACGCAGCCGCGCTTTGTCGAACTGCACACGCAGATCTGGGAAGTGCTGCGCGACGAAGTGCTCAAGGGCTACGCGCAGCAACTGAGGAAGGCCGCATGATGCCGCGCCTGAACGAACGCAACGCGCGCTTCTGGCAACTGGTGCTGCTCGTGGTCTTGCTGGTGGCCTGGCACGTGGCCTCGCGCAACCAGCAGATCGCGTTCTTCCTGGGGGAGCCCATTCAGGTGGCCGGCCGCGTCTGGAGCTGGTTTCTGCCTTTCGAAGTGCCGCCGAACCTGCTGTTTCCAGAGGGGCTGAAGGGCAACGCAGACATCTACCGTCACCTGGGCACCACGCTGCTCGAGACGGTGCTGGCCTTCGGCATCGGCACGGTGCTCGGCCTGGCCTGCGGGCTCTGGCTGGCGCTGGCGCCCACGGCGAGCCTGATTCTCGATCCCTACATCAAGGCCGCCAATTCGATGCCGCGCGTGATCCTGGCGCCGATCTTCGCGCTGTGGTTCGGGCTGGGCATCTGGAGCAAGGTGGCGCTGGCCGTCACCCTGGTGTTCTTCATCGTGTTCTTCAACGTGTACCAGGGCGTGCGCGAGGTCAGCCCCGTGGTGCTGGCCAACGCGAAGATGCTGGGCGCCAATCAGCGGCAGCTGCTGCGCACCGTGTATCTGCCCAGCGCCACCAGCTGGGTGTTCTCGAGCCTGCACACCTCGGTGGGCCTGGCCTTCGTGGGTGCGGTGGTGGGGGAGTACCTGGGCTCGGCGCGCGGCGTGGGCTATTTGATACTGCAGGCCGAAGGCACCTTCGACGTCAACACCGTGTTTGCCGGCATCGTGGTGCTCACCGCCTTTGCGCTGCTGCTCGATGGGCTGGTCGGGCTCATCGAGAAGCGCCTGATGAAATGGCAGCCGCGCAGCGGCGAGACTGAAAAGCTCTAGCCGGGTTCAGCGCTTCTTCTTTGCCGGCGTGCCGCCGCGCTTTTCGCGCACGACCTGCTGCTTGCCACTGGACTTTGTCACATTGCCGCGTGCGGCAGTCGCCTTTACCGCGCTGCCGCCGCGCTTCGTGCTTGCGCGGCCGCGAGCCGGTCCTGCGCCCGATCCGACGCGAGCCGCGGGTGCGGCACGAACCGGCAGGTACACGACCACGCTGTAGCCGCGCTTGAATGCATGGTTGGGCTTGACGTCGTTCCACTCGGCCACGTTGGCGGGCGCGAGCTTGTAGCGGCGCGCGATGCTGGCCACGCTGTCATTGCGGCCGGCCTTGATGGTGGTGCGGCGGTTGACGATCTCGGGCTGGAAGCTCAGGTGCCCGCTGTCGGCGACCAGGGCCGTCACGTCTTCCTTGACGCGGGCACCGCGCGGCACGATGAGCGTGGAACCGGCCTTGATGAGCATGCGGGGCGGAATGCTGTTGAGCGCGCGCAGATCGGCTTCGCTCATGCCCGAGCGCTGCGCGGCATCGGCCACCGTCATGGTGTTGGGAACCACCCATGCCGTCCAGCTGGCGTACTGGCCTTGCGAGTAGGCGTCGAAATTGCGCTGGAACACGGCCGCGTTGTCCCAGGGCAGCAGGATCTGCTGCGTTCCGGCCGCAAGCAGCACCGGCTTGTGCGCGGCGGGGTTCAGGGCGCGAAAGTCTTCGAGCCGAACGTCGGCCAGCTTGGCCGCCAGCTCGACGTCGAGGTCGCGCGTGAGCGTCACGGTCTGGAAGTACGGGTGGTTGGCGATCAGCGGCAGTTCGGCGTTGAACGCCTGCGGGTTCGCAACGATGTTCTTCACGGCCTGCAGCTTGGGCACGTAGAGCCGCGTTTCGGCCGGCATGGAAAGATCGCTGTAGGTGGTGGGGAGGCCCAGGCGCTGGTTCTTCGCAATGGCGCGGCTCACGCTGCCTTCGCCCCAGTTGTACGCGGCCAGCGCAAGCTGCCAGTCGCCGAACATACGGTAGAGCTTTTGCAGGTAGTCCAGCGCGGCGCGGGTCGATGCCACCACGTCGCGACGGTCGTCGCGGAAGATGTTCTGTTTCAGGTCGAAGTCGGTGCCGGTAGCCGGCATGAACTGCCACATGCCCGCAGCGCGCGCGCTGGAAATGGCCTGCGGGTTGAATGCGCTTTCGATATAAGGCAGCAGCGCGAGCTCGGTGGGCATGTTGCGCCGCTCGAGTTCCTCGACGATGTGGAACATGTACTTGTTCGAGCGCTCGGTCATGCGCTGGATGTAGTCGGGCCGGCTGGCATACCACTGCTCTCGGTCGCGCACGAGGTCGCTCTCGAGGTTGGGCATCTTGAAGCCACGGCGGATGCGGTCCCACATGTCTGCGGGCGGCGCGAGCGTGACGACGCTTTGCGAATGCGCTTCGCTGCTGGTGATGGGAGTGAGAGGGCCGCCCGGATAGACAGGGGCCGCGCTGCCGGCCACCTTGGAAGCAGTACCGCCCGTGGTGGCGGTGGATTGAGCGGAAGTGCCGGACGAAGACGGGGTCGTGGTGGTTCCCGCGCAGCCCGCGAGCAACAGTGAACCTGCAAGGCAGGCAGCAGCGATAAATTTCATCGGAAGTCGTTTTTCCATTGGCGCAGTGCGGCAAACACATCGGCTTCGCCCGCATTGGCGGAAAGCTCGGCGTGCTCGCGCACCGCTCTAAGGACAGTGGCTTCGCGGCTGCGAAGAAAGGGGTTGATTCGGCGTTCGGTGGCCAGTTGCGAAGGCAGCGTGGGCTGCCCCTGCGCGCGCAGGCTTTCGCAATGCGCGGTGTACTGAGTCAGATCGGTATTGCCGGGTTCCACCGCTTGGGCGAAACGCAGGTTAGCAAGTGTGTATTCGTGCGCACAACATACGCGGGAGTCGCCGGGCAGCGCTGCAAGCGCATCGAGCGAAGCCAGCATTTGCGCCGGCGTGCCTTCGAACAGGCGGCCGCAGCCGCCGGAGAACAGCGTGTCGCCGCAAAACAGCAGCGGCGCCTGGCCTTGGTGTGCGGGCAAGAAGTAGGCAATGTGGCCGGCCGTGTGGCCCGGCACGTCGATGACCTCGAAGCGCAGCCCGAGCACCTCAGCGGTGTCGCCATGCGAAAGCGGCGTGAAGGGTTCGGGGATGCGCTCGCGTGCGGGGCCGAACACCGGCGCGCCGGTTGCCACATGGAGCGCGGCCACGCCGCCCGTGTGATCGGGGTGGTGGTGCGTGACTAGAATCGCGGCGAGCTGCAGCTTGTCGCGCGTCAATGCGTTGAATACCGGTTGAGCGTCGCCCGGGTCCACCACGATCGCGTTGGACCCGTCCTGCAGCATCCAGATGTAGTTGTCAGCGAAGGCGGGCAGCGGAACAAGGGTCATGAGCGGTCAAATTATAGGTTTGCAGGATTGGTTCGCGACCCCCCCCGGCCGCTACCTCCTGGCGTGGGAGCAGGCCCAGTTCGACGAAGCCGTGGCGGATGTCTTCGGCTATCACGCGCTGCAGCTGGGCGCCGCCGAGATCGAGGGACTGCGCGCCAACCGCATGCCGCACCGCTGGCTCGCCTTGAGCGACCCCTTGCAGCAACCCGGCAGGGCCGCGCTGTTCACCGACTTTGCGGCGCTGCCGTTCGCGGCCAATAGTCTCGACCTGGTGGTGCTGCCGCACGCACTGGAGTTGAGCCCCGACCCCCACGCCACCTTGCGCGAGGTGGAGCGGGTGCTGGTGCCCGAAGGCCGCGTGGTGATCTGCGGGCTGAACCCGGCCAGTCTGTGGGGCATGCGGCAGCGCCGCGCGCACCTGTATCGCAAGCTCGGCTTCGGCGAACTGTTCTTGCCCGAGGGTGGTGAGTTCATCGGCTACTGGCGCATTCGCGACTGGCTGCGGCTCTTGAGCTTCGAGGTGGAGTCGGGGCGGTTTGGCGTTTACCGGCCCGCGGTGCGCAGCGAGGCCTGGCTCGAGCGCTGCCGCTGGATGGACACCGCCGGCGAGCGCTGGTGGCCTATTTTTGGCGCGGTGTATTTCCTCGTGGCCGTCAAGCGGGTGCGTGGCATGCGCCTGTTGGGGGCCGAATGGCGCCGCGCCGCAGCGCGTGCGACAGCGCCGGTGCCCCTGGCGGGCAAGGTGCACAAGGCGGACCACGCCGACTGATTGAAGCAATGATCGATTGAAAGAAGAAGGAAAAGAAAGTTTTGAACGAAGTCGTGATCTACACCGATGGTGCGTGCAAAGGCAACCCGGGCCCCGGTGGCTGGGGCGCGTGGCTCAAGTCTGGCGCCACCGAAAAGGAACTGTTCGGCGGTGAACTCAACACCACCAACAACCGCATGGAACTCACGGCCGTGATCGAGGGCCTGGCCGCCCTCAAGCGGCCCTGCAAGGTCATTCTTTACCTTGACAGCCAATACGTGCGCATGGGCATCACCGAGTGGATCCGCGGCTGGAAAGCCAAAGGCTGGCGCACGTCCACCAAGCAGCCGGTAAAGAACGTGGAACTCTGGCAGAAGCTCGACAAGCTGGTGGCGGAGGGCGGCCACGTCATCGAATGGCGGTGGGTCAAGGGCCACTCGGGCGACCCCGGCAACGAGCGCGCCGACATGCTTGCGAACAAGGGCGTCGACAAGGCCCTCGGCCGGATCTAGTCGTCGAGCATCATCACGTCGACTTCATCGCCCGCGGCCACGCTGGCCTGATCGTGGTGCAGCACCACCAGCCCGTTGGCCTCCACCATCGAACTCAGCACACCCGAACCCTGGTTGCCCGCAATGCGAACCTCGGGCAGGGCGCCGGCCACGGCCCTGACGAAGCCGCGCTGGTATTCGGTACGACCGGGCTTCTTGCGGATGGCACCCACGCTGCGTGCACGCAGCAGCGGCCGCGGCGCTGCTGCTATGTCGTGGCAGCCCATCATGCGCAGCAACGCAGGCCGCACGAACGCAAGAAAAGTGACCATCACGGCCACCGGATTGCCGGGCAGCCCGAACAGCACGGCGGCACTTGGCTGCGATGAAGTGGCCTGGTCGCGCGGGATCAGCCCGACGGCCATCGGCCGACCCGGGCGCATCGCAACCCGCCAGAAGGCCATGTCTCCAAGCTGCTGCATTACAGCGCGCGTGTGGTCGGCGGCACCGACGCTCACGCCCCCGCTGGTGATGATGGCGTCCGCCTCGCTGGCGGCGCGCTGCAGCGTGGCGGCGAGCGTGGCGGGGTCGTCGCGTACCAGGCCCAGGTCGATGACTTCGCAGCCCAGCCGCGTGAGCAGGCCGAACACCGTGTAGCGGTTGCTGTCGTACACGGCGCCTTCGCGCGGCGGTTCGCCAAGGCTCAGGATTTCGTCGCCGGTCGAAAAGTAGGCCACGCGCAGGCGCCGCAGCACGGAAACCGAAGGCAGGCCGAGGCTCGCGATCATGCCCAGGGCCGCGGGCGACAGGCGTTCGCCGCGCCGCAGCGCCGGTTGGCCTTGCATCAGGTCTTCGCCCGCGAAGCGGCGGTTGTCGCCGCGGCGGAGCACCTTGGCAGGAAAGCTCACGCGGTCGCCGTCGACCTTGCAGAACTCCTGCGGAATCACGGTGTCGAGCCCTTCGGGCATGACCGCTCCAGTCATGATCCGGACCGCATCGCCCGCACCCAAGGGGCCGCGCCACGCGGCGCCGGCCAGCGCGGTTCCTACAACGCGCAGCTCGATCGATGCATCGATGGGCGCATCGTCGCGCAGGATGGCGCCATCGAAGGCAAAGCCGTCCATGGCGGAGTTGTCGTGCGGAGGCACGCTGACTGGCGAGATGATGTCTTCGGCCAGCACGCGGCCCAGGGCCTCGCGCACGCCGACTTCTTCGCGTTCGGAAACCACGGCCTGGGCGACGAGTTGGGCCAGGAAGGCCTGCACTCCGTCGACGCTCAGCGCCTGGGGGTCATAGCCCGCAAGGGCGGCGGCAATGTCGGCGATGCGGCTCATCGGTTTTCAAGCGCGTGCAGCTCGGCCAGCGTGTTGGCGTTGAAGAAAGCATCGGGCGCGTCGCCGGGCCGGTCGAAGGGCACGAGCACGGTGCGGTGCTGCGCGGTCCATGCGTCGATCTTGCGGCCGCCGGACTGGGTGAAGTTCACCAGGCTTTCGAGCAGCGCCGTGTGCAGCAGGCAGAACACCGGCTGCGGCCGGAGCACCGGCGCCGCGCCGGGTTCGGCGGCGGCTTCGGGGGCGCTGACCATGGCGATTTCCGCGTTGTCGGCAACCAGCGCCTCGGCCATTCGGCTTGCCAGGTCGAGCGGGAACAGTGGCGTGTCGCAAGGCACGGTCAACAGGTAAGGCGTTTCGCAGCGCTCGAGGCCCGTCAAAAAGCCCGCGAGCGGACCCGCGTAATCGGCCAGGCTGTCGGGCCACACCGGCACGCCGAAGGACTCGTAGGCGGCCAGGTTTCGGTTGGCGTTGATCATGACCTCGCCGACCTGCATGCCCAGCCGCAGAACGGCGTGCATCGCGAGCGGCGAGCCGTTGAAGTTCTGCAAGCCCTTGTCGATGCCGCCCATGCGTGTGCCGCGTCCGCCGGCCAGCAGCAGGCCGGTGATCTCGCTGGGGGAAATGGGTTCTTGTGTCTCTGGGGTCATCCGCCGATGTAGCTCATTTCGACGCGTCGCGGCGCCTTGTCGTTGGTGTCGTGCTCGGCGCTTTCGGGGCCGCGAAGCGCGCGCAGTTCGGAATAGCGGTCGGCGCGGCCCTGCCAGATGTGGCCGATGGCGGAGGCGATCTCCTCGTCGGTGGCGGTGCCGCGCAGCAGCGGGCGCAAGTCGTGGCCCGCGCTCGCAAAAAGGCAGAGGTAGAGCTTGCCCTCGGTGGACAGGCGCGCGCGGCTGCAGTCGTGGCAGAAGGCCTGGGTCACACTGCTGATCACGCCGACCTCGCCGCCGCCGTCGGCATAGGCCCAGCGCTGCGCGGTCTCTCCGGGCGCGCTGGCCTCGAGGGGCACCAGCGGAAACTCGGCGCCGATGCGCGCGATGACTTCCGCCGAAGGCAGCACCTCGTCCATGCGCCAGCCGTTGGTGGCGCCCACGTCCATGTATTCGATGAAGCGCAGCACGACCTTGCCGCCGTGGTTGTCGCGAAAGTAGCGCGCCATCGGCAGGATTTCCTGCTCGTTGGTGCCGCGCTTGACCACCATGTTGACCTTGATCGGGCCGAGCCCGGCGGCCAGCGCCGCCTCTATGCCGGCCAGCACATCGGCCACCGGAAAATCGACGTCGTTCATGTGGCGGAACACCGCGTCGTCGAGGCTGTCGAGGCTTACCGTCACGCGCTGCAGGCCGGCGGCCGCCAGCGCCGCTGCCTTGCGCTGCAGCAGCGAGCCGTTGGTGGTGAGCGTGAGCGCCAGTGGCTCGCCGGCCGGGGTGCGAAGCTCGGAAAGCTGCTCGATCAGCCCCTCGATGTTCTTGCGCAGCAGCGGCTCGCCGCCGGTCAGGCGGATCTTGCGCACGCCGTGCGCCGCGAAAAGCCGCGCGAGCCGCGTCATTTCCTCGAAGCTCAGCAGCGCGCTGTGCGGCAGGTATTGGTAGTCCTTGTCGAACACGTCTTTCGGCATGCAGTAGCTGCAGCGAAAGTTGCAGCGGTCCGTCACGCTGATGCGCAGGTCGGTCAGCGGCCGGCCGAGGCGGTCGAGCAGATGGCCGGTGGCGGGCACGGCAACCTCCGGCACCGAAACCGCCGGGCGTGCGCGGCCGATTTCGGAGAGCGGAATGACGGTGGTGCTTTTGCTGTTCATGGGGCAGCGGCCAATTTACTCCATCGGGGATGGGCCGAGCCGGAAAGGGCTACTCGGCAGGTCTGCTAGACGCAGCGCGCGCCGTCCACTTCAATGCACACGCCGCTGATGAACGCGGCCTCGTCGCTTGCGAGGTACAGCGCGGCGTTGGCCACGTCGAGCGCCGTCGAGAAGCGGCCGAGCGGAATGGTGGCGCGGAACTTGGCCTTGCGCTCTTCGGTGAGCGGACCGCCGGCGAATTCGGCGGCCAGGCCCGTGTCGGGGTTGAACACCGGGTTGATGCAGTTCACGCGGATGTTGTCGGGGCCGAGCTCGGCGGCCAGCGACTTACTCGTCGTGATGACGGCGCCTTTGGAGCCGTTGTACCAGGTAAGGCCCGGACGCGGACGCACGCCGGCCGTGGAGGCAATGTTGATGAACGAGCCGCCGCCGTTGGCGCGGAATGCCGGCACCGCGTGCACGGTGGCGAGGTAGATGCTCTTCACGTTGACCGCGTAGCACTTGTCGAATTCGTCTTCGCCGACTTCAAGGGCAGGGCGGTTGCGGTGGGTCCACCCGGCGTTGTTGACCATGGCGTCGAGCTTGCCGTGGCGCTCCACCGCGGCCTCGACCAGGGCCTTGACCTGGGCCGACTGCGTAACGTCGGCCGCGAAGAACGAGGCCCTGCCGCCGTCGCGCAGGATGGCTTCGACCACCTGCTGGCCGGCTGCCGGGTTGATGTCGTTCACGAGCACCTGGGCGCCCTCGGCTGCGAGCCGCTTGGCGATGCCTTCGCCGATACCGCCGCCGGCACCGGTCACGATGATGGATTTGTTCTTGACGCGCACGCTGTGTCTCCTCGAAAAAAGTGCAGCGGGGCAGTGTATCGGGCCGTGCTGCCTGGCGCTTGGGCGCGGCGCTTTTTGCGCGGCTCGCTAAATGCCTGCTGAACGCCTGCTGGACGCCGTTGTTGAGAATTACTATCATTAAGGTGCCTGAGTACGCAGCACTCGAATTGACGCAAAGGGCTCTTTCAACACAAGGAGCTTGCAATCGTGCTTTACATGCAGCGCACCGATCTCTCGGCACGCCAAAGGATAGGTCTGGCAATCGTCTCTGCCGGCGCGCTTGCGCTGGCCTTCCGGTTTTGCGAATTCGTTCGCGCGGACCCGGTCGTCTGGAGCGCGTTGGTGGGTGGTTCGGTTGCGGCGCTGGCCACCGCGCTGGGCACGCTGCCGGTACTCTTCTCGCAGAAGCTCCCTGAGCGGTTGCAGGACACGCTGTTCGGCTTTGGCGCCGGCGTGATGCTGGCCGCATGCGCCTTCTCGCTGATCATTCCCGGCCTGGAGGCGGCGCAAAAGGCAGAGATGTTCGGCGGCGGCAACTGGGCCGCCGGCGGCGTGATGGGCGCGGCCATCCTGCTGGGCGGCATCGCGCTGATGCTGCTGGACCGCGTGCTGCCTCACGAGCACTTCATCAAGGGCCTAGAGGGCCAGACCGCGCACAGGCTGCGGCGCACCTGGCTCTTCGTGTTTGCCATCGCACTGCACAACCTGCCGGAGGGCCTCGCGATCGGCGTCGGCTATGCGGCCGGCAACGGGTTGCGCGCCGACGCGCTGGCCACTGGCATCGCAATCCAGGACGTGCCCGAAGGCCTGGTGGTGGCCGTGGCGCTGCTGGCGGCGGGCTACAGGCGCGGGTTCGCGGTCTTCATCGGAATGGTTTCAGGGGTGGTCGAACCCCTTGGCGCGGTGTTGGGCGCGGCCGTGGTGGGGCACTCCGTCTTGCTGCTGCCGTGGGGGCTGGGCTTTGCGGCCGGGGCCATGCTGTTCGTGATCAGCCACGAGATCATTCCGGAGTCGCACCGCAAGGGGCACGAAAGCTTCGCGACCAGCGGGCTGATGCTCGGCTTCGTGCTGATGATGCTGCTGGACACGGCGCTGGGGTAGCCCTGCGCCGCGGCCCGGCCGACCCGGCCTCTCAACCGTGCTTGATGGCGACGGTCTTGAGGGTGGTGAAGCCGTAAAGCGCCTCAAAGCCCTTTTCGCGCCCGTAGCCCGACGATTTGACGCCGCCGAACGGCAGTTCCACGCCGCCGCCGGCGCCGTAGTTGTTGATGAACACCTGGCCGCTGCGCACGCGCTTGGCCATGCGGAACTGGCGTGCTCCATCGGCAGTCCATATACCGGCAACAAGGCCGAACTGCGTTGCGTTGGCTAGCGCCACCGCTTCGTCCTCATCGGCAAACTGCATCGCTGCAAGCACCGGACCGAACACTTCTTCTTGTGCGAGGCGGTGGTTCACGGGCACGTCGCGCAGCAGGGTGGGGGCTTGGTAGAAGCCGGTTTCGGGTGCTTCGTCGACCACCACGCCGTGGGCCACCATGGGGATGCCGGCCACCTGGGCGTCGCTCAGAAAATCCCACACGCGCTGTTGCTGGGTCTGGCGGATCAGCGGGCCCACGTCGAGGTCCATGGCCGCGGGGCCGACGCGCAGGGCCTCGAAGGCATGGCCGAGGCGTTCGAGCAGCGGCTCGTAAATGCCGCGCTGGATCAGCACGCGCGAGCCGGCCGAGCAGGTTTGGCCGGCGTTCTGCACGATGGCATTGATGATCACCGGAATGGCTGCGTCGAGATCGGCATCGGCAAAGATGATCTGCGGGCTCTTGCCGCCGAGCTCGAGTGTGACCGGGCAATGCCGCTCGGCCGCCACTTGCTGGATGAGCGTGCCGATCTTCGGGCTGCCGGTAAAGCTGATGTGGTCGATGCCTTCATGCCGCGCGAGCGCGTCGCCCACCTCATGGCCGTAGCCGGTCACGATGTTGAGCGCGCCGGCCGGAAAACCGACCTCGGCCGCAAGCTGCGCCACGCGAATCAGCGAAAGGCAGGCGTCTTCGGCCGGCTTCACCACGCACACGTTGCCGGCCGCCAGGGCGCCGCCCACGCTGCGCCCGAAGATCTGCATCGGGTAGTTCCAGGGAATGATGTGGCCCGTGACGCCGTGCGGCTCACGCCAGGTAAAAACGCTGTAGCCGTCCTGGTAGGGAATCGTCTCGCCGTGCAGCTTGTCGCAGGCGCCGGCATAGAACTCGAAATAGCGCACCAGCGCCACTGCGTCGGCACGCGCCTGCTTCACGGGCTTGCCGCAGTCGCGCTGCTCCAGCAGGGCCAGTTCGTCGACGTGCTCGGCAATCTTCTGGGAAAGCCTGTAGAGCAGGCGGCCGCGGTCGGCTGCGCTCACCTTGTGCCACACGCCCTCGAAACAATCGCGCGCCGCGCGCACCGCGGAGTCGATGTCGGCGGCGTTGCTGCGCTGGATTTCGTCGAAAGGCTGGCCGTCGGACGGGTCGAGCACCTGCAGGGTGCGGCCGGAGGAGGACGGGACGTCGGCGTTGGCGATGAAGTTGAGTTGCATGGAACCGGATTTTGCGCGAAGCCGCGCAAACCCGCCGGCGACCCCGGCTACCTTGGTGCGCCGGGGCGCGACAGGGCCCGCACCGCGTTGAGCATGCGCTCCACATGCTTGTCCGGGTTCAGGTTCTGGTAGTAGTAAGCCACCGTGCCGTTCGGCGCAATCACGTAGGACAGGCGGTTGGCAAAGTCCGGCCGCGTCTGCATCAGGGCGTCGAACCCGTTGATGACGGTTTTCGATTCGTCCGAGGCGACGGGAAAGCGGCTTTGGCACGACTTGACCGAGAACTTCGAGAGCGTGTCGATGTCGTCGGCCGAAATGCCGATGACGGTGGCGCCCAGCGCCGTGAACTGGTCGATGGCCTCGGCAAACGCATGGGCCTCGATCGAACAGTCGCTGGAGTCGGCCGCCGGAAAGAAGTACAACACCACCGGCCCTTTGGCCAAGGCTTCGGCAAGCGAATAGCGGAAGGTCTTGCCGCCAAGCGCGGCATTGGCGGTGAACTTGGGTACCGGGTCGCCGATATCGAGGGCGGCGCTGGCGGGGAGCGCCATTGCGGCGGCGACCGACATCAGTGCGATGCGTGAGAGGATCGGTCTTGCCATGGTGTAACTCCGAACAGGTGTGAAGCGAATTCTAGGATGGGCGAGCATTTAAAGATCGCCCGAATGAAACCGGAGGGCGCCGGCCAGCGTATACCCGGCAGCAGTCAAGAAAAACCAAACAAAACCAAAGAGGACACCGTTCCATCATCATGAATGTCTGGTCTCGACTCCTTCGAATTTGCCTAGCGGGCGTGATGATCGCGTCACTGGGAGCCTGCGGGTCGCTGCCGCCGGCGCGCGAGCGGGCGGCGGTAACTGCAGAAGCGGCCGACCCCTCCACCACGCTCGCGAAGATCGTGGCGGCCTCGACGCCGCCCGGGGAGCATTCGGGCTTCCGGCTGATGCCGCTCGGCGTGTATTCGCTGGACGCGCGCATCCAACTGGCGCAGCGCGCCCAGCGTTCGCTGGTGGTCCAGTATTACCAGCTCGAGAACGACGCCACCGGCCGGTTGCTGATGCGCTCGCTGCGCGAAGCGGCGGCGCGCGGGGTGAAGGTGCGCTTGCTGGTGGATGATCTCTACACCGCCAGGAGCCAGCAGCTGCTGCTTGCGCTTTCGCAGACGCCCAATGTGGACGTGCGGCTTTTCAACCCGTTCTGTTGCGGGCGCAACGGATTTCTATCGCGTTTCGCGGCGTCGCCGCACGAGATCGGGCGGCTGAATCACCGCATGCACAACAAGCTATTCATTGCCGACGGGGTGATGGCGGTGGTGGGCGGGCGCAATATCGCCGACGAGTATTTCGTTCTGAGCGAGGCGCAAAACTTCATCGACATGGACGCGCTGGTGGTGGGCAAGGTGCTGCCGCAGCTGGAGTCGATTTTCGATGCCTACTGGAACAGCAAGCAGGTCTGGCCCGTGGCGGACATCGTCCGGGGCGAGGGCGGCCGCATGCCCACCACCGCGGACTTCGACGCCTGGATCGGCATGGCGGCGGCGCCACCGAGGGTCGTGCTTCCGCCTTCCGACATTTTGGGCTACGGGCCGATCGCCGAAGAGCTCGACGGCGGCCGCATGGGGCTTTTGTGGGGCGAGGCCCGCGCCATTGCCGACCCGCCCACCAAGCCGACCACCATGACGGCGGACGAAGCCATTGCCACCAGCGTGACGATGCAGGTCTGGACGCTGTTGATGGACGCCAAGATCCAGGTCGACCTGACATCGCCGTACCTGGTGCCCGGCGAGCGCGGCATGGCAGCCTTCGAAGACCTGGCAAAGCGCAACGTCAAGCTCACGCTGCTCACCAATTCGCTGGCCGCCAACGACGAGCCGCTGGTGCACACCGGCTACGCGCGCTACCGCGAGCGGTTGCTCAAGGGCGGGGCCGACCTGTACGAACTGAGCCCGCAGCGCACCACCGCGGGCGAGCGCTTCGGCATGTTCGGCAAATCGCTGGGGCGGCTGCACTCCAAGACGGCGGCCATCGACAAGACGCGCATCTTCATCGGCTCGATGAACCTCGATCCGCGCTCGGCGAGCCAGAACACCGAAATGGGCCTGGTGGTCGACAGCCCGCAGCTGGCGCGAGAGATGCTGCGCGTCATCAACATCAGCAAGCTGCAGAACTCCTACCGACTGCGCCTTGCCAAGGACACCGGCACGCTGCAGTGGCTCACGAGCGACGGAGAAAAGGAAGTCATCCTGACCTCGGAGCCGGAGTCGACCTTCTTCCAGCGGCTCCACAACATGATCATTGCGCCTCTGGTTCCCGAAATGCTGCTGTAGCCTCGGGGGATGGCGCAAACCTTTACAAATTTGTCCGCCCTCCAGGTAATGTGCTGGGGGCTGGCGTTTTTCGGCTCGATCTACCTGGGGTTCGGCGCACTCAATTGGCTGTTGACCCGCCGGGTGCTGCCGGCACTCGGAATCGGGCGGGTGCTCGATCCACGTCCGCTGCAGCCGGGGCAATTGCGCCGCGAACTGACGCAGTCGGGCGTTTCGGTGCTGGTTTTTGGGCTGGGCATGGTGTTTCCGTGGGGCTTGCTTCAGTTGGGCTGGGCGCGGCTCGACGGTGATGCGGGCTGGCGGCAGATCGCGCTTGAAATTGTGGTGCTGGCGGTCTGGAACGACGTGCATTTCTGGTTCAACCATCGCGTGCTGCACATGCGCTGGCTGCGGCGTTTTCACGGGCCGCACCACCGCTCGGTGGTGACGACGCCCTGGGCGACGTACAGCTTTCACCCGATTGAGGCGGTGATGCTCGGCAACGTGATCCTGCTGCCGATGCTGCTGCACGACTTCAGCTTCTGGTCGCTTGCCTCGGTGCCGCTGTTCAGCCTGTTCTTCAACAGCATCGGTCATTCGAACTACGACTTCTTCCCTGGGGTGTCTTACAGCCACTGGTTCGCTGCGAGCCGCCGGCATCATTTGCACCACGCCTGCCACGGCGGCAACTACGGATTCCAGTTCACTTTCATGGACCGGCTGTTCGGCACGCGCATCGCCGCGGATGCGGCCGAGCCGCAGTTCCAGGCTTTTCAAGACAAGCAGCAACGCCAACAGCAGCATGGCACGCCGGCCTGACGCACTGCGCAGGCCGGCGCGCCTGCGCCATTGGCGCGACTGGCAGAGCCTTGCCTACCTGGTGGCGCTTCCGGCGCTGGCGGCATGGCAGTGGATTCATGGCTTTGCCGTGCCGCTTTATGGCTTGATGCTTTTTCTGACGCTGGGTGTGGGCGTGATCCACCACAACCATGTGCATTTGCGCATGTGGCGCGGGCGTCGCATGAATCGGCTTACCGACTTCTGGATCACGCTGCTGCAGGGGCACCCGACCTTCGTTTTCTGGCCCGCGCACGTGGCCAACCACCATCGCCACCGGCATGGGCCGCGGGACGTGGCGCGCACCTATCGCTTCGGCGGCGACACCAATCACTTGCGCGGATACCTGCTGCATCCGTTTCAAGCGGTTTGGGTGCTGATGCCCGTGTTCTTCTGTTGGCTCGGGCGGCTTCGCAGGCACCGGCCGGGGGCATGGCGCTATTGCATGGCGCAGTACGCGCTGTGGCTCGGCAGCTGGGGGGCGCTGCTGCTGCTCGACTGGCGCAAGGCGCTGCTGTTCGTGATCTTGCCGCAACTGCATGGCCTGCATTGGCTGCTGGCCACCAACTACCTGCAGCACGCGCATGCGGACGGACGCGGGCAAGTGCCGAACGCGGAGGCGCGGCGCGATACCGCCGGTACCCGCTTGAACTACGCACGCAATTTCGAAGGGCTGGTGAACCCGTTGCTGTTCAACATCGGCCTGCACACCGCACATCACGAGAACCCGCATGTCCACTGGTCCGAGCTCACGCAATTGCACCGCACGCGTTACCGCGCGCAGGTCGATCCCGCACTCAATGAGCAAGGGCTGGTGCCCTACATGGTTCGCGTGTTCGTGCTGGGAGCGCTGTGGCCGCGCTTTCGCAGCCGCTCGCTGATGTCATCCGTGCCTTTGGTGCCGCCCGAGTCTTCAACCCACTGAACCATGCCTGTTCCATTTCAACGCGTCTACATCGAGAGCGCCGGCTACTACATGCCCGGCGAGCCCATTCCCAACGAGCGCATGGACGCCTACATCGCGCCGCTCAACCGCATGTCGGAGCGCATCAAGCGGCGCATCCTGGCCGAGAACGGCATTCTCACGCGGCACTATGCAATCGACGAGGAGGGCGCGACGCGCGAAACCAATGCGCAGCTCGCGGCGGGCGCGATCCGCGATTGCCTGCAGCGCGGCGGGGCCGAGCTTTCGCGCGTGTCGCTGCTGGCCAGCGGTTCGTCGGGCGGCGACACGCTCATGCCGGGCTTTGCCAACATGATCCAGGGCGAGCTGGCGGCAGCGCCAATGGAGACCTTGTCGGTACACGGGATCTGCGCCGCGGGCGTGTCGGCCATTCAGTCGGCCGCGCAAGGCATCGAGCTGGGCGCGCACCGCAGCGCGCTTGCGGTGGCAAGCGAAATGCCGTCGCGGCTTTTCAAGCGCTCGCGCTTCGCGGCCCGTGGCTATGAAACGGACTTCGACTCGCACTTCCTGCGCTGGATGCTGTCGGATGGTGCGGGCGCGCTGCTGCTGTCCGACGGCACGCCCGGGCTGGCCGGCAACCCCGGGCTGCGTTTGCGGCTGAAATGGGTGCATCAGCGCGCATTTTCGGGCGACTACCCGGTCTGCATGCAGTTGGGCCTGACCGAGGACCGTGCGCGCGGCCATCTGGACTATGGCTCCTGGGCCGAGGCGGAAGCCGCCGGTGCCTTGTCGCTGCGGCAAGATATTCGCCTGCTGCCGCACCTGTTCGACATCGGCATTCACGAATACGCGACGCTGGTGCGCGATGGCTGGGTCGATCCGAAGCGGGTCGACCATTTCCTGTGCCACTACTCGTCGGAAAAATTCATTCCCGTGGTCGAAGACCTGATGACGAAGGCCGACCTCGCCATTCCGCGCAAACGGTGGTGGAGCAACCTGGCTTGGCGCGGCAACACCGGCGCGGCGTCCATCCTGATCATGCTGTCCGAGTTCTTGCACACCAAGACGCTGAAGCCTGGCGAGCAGATCTTTTGCTACGTGCCGGAGTCGGGACGCTTCATGGCCGCCTACATGCTGCTGGAGGTCGAGGCCGTCGATGCGCCTGCCCAAGCGGTGTCCAGCCCACGCGCGGCCGCCGAAACGGCGCCCCCCGACGATGAGATGGCGATTGCTCCGCCGCACGACCCGGCCGCCGCACCCGAAGGCCTGGGCGCACTGCTGACCGAGCTGGCCGGCATCTGGCACGACTACCGCTCCAACGTCTGGCGCACGCCTCTGATCCGCCAGATCCGCGAACGCCGCTTCGCGCTGCCCGACTACCTGAACTGGATGGAACAATGGGTTCCGCAGGTGCGCGAAGGCAGCCGCTGGATGCGCGAAGGCGCCGCTTCGCTGACCGGGCCGTACAAGACGCTGGCCGCGCTGATCGACGTGCATGCGGGTGAAGAGCAGGACGACTTCAACATTCTCTTCAGCGACTACCGCAAGGCCGGCGGCACCGTGGCCGAAATCGGCGAGTTGCGCCGCAACCCGGGTGGGGAGGCACTCAACGCCTACCTCCATGGCCTGGCGGCCACGCGCGACCCCATCGGGCTGCTGGGCGCGATCTACATCATCGAAGGCACGGGCCAGCGCATCGTGCCGGCGCTGCTTCCGCTCATCAAGGCCGGCCTGAAGCTGCCGCCCGATGCGTTCCGCTTTCTCGAGTACCACGGCCACAACGACGAGAACCACCTGAACCGATGGCTTGCCGTGGTCGAGATGATGATGGCCGTGGAAGTGGGCAACGACGGCCAAGGCGGCAAAGGGCAGGGCCGCGCAGCCCGGCAGATCATCGACACGGCGCGCCACACGGCCGCGCTTTATCTGATGCAGTTTCAGCACATCACGGAGCGAATGTCACATGAGCCGAACGCCTGATTTCCTCGAGCAGGGCCACGACGAGCGCGACCCCAGCCCCTGGCTGGCCCTTTACCTCGACCAGAGCACGCCGCTGCCCGACGAGGTCAAGGCCGCGTGGCTGGCCGATTCGAGCTCGGGCTCGCGGCAGTACCTGCTGCCGTTCCTGCGGCCGGTGGCGCGGCTCACGATCATCCTGATCCAGGTGGTGAAGGTGTTCGTGCCGCGCAACTGGTCGCACTCGAAGATGCTGCACAACCTGCTGGCCTGGGGGCTGAAGCGCTTCGTTTCACCGGAGGCGAACTGGCTGATCCTGCGGCACTTCCATCTGGGTTCGCAGGTGCTGAGCTTCATTGGCCGCAATTCCCCCGTGCCGGTGGGTACCTCGCCGCTTGAGCCCGCCGACATCGATGCGCTCAGGGACGAGATGTTCCTGAAGCACGATCTGAATCTGTTCAATTTCGTGATTCGCCTGAACCAGGCGCTGCGCGACCGGGGAATGGTGCTCGGCAAGGCAGCCGATGTCGACTTTTCGATGATCAAGGACCCCGGGTTGCGGCTTTCGGACATGCCGCAAGGCAAGCTGAATTTTCTCGATCTGCAGAGCGCTATTGAGCTATTTACGCCTCTTTATCAGCTCATGCTGACCGATAACGACTTTTGGCGAGCAGCCAACTCCCTGCAACTCGACGAAACCATCGGCATCTACGCCGCGACGGTGCTGGGCGCTCCGGAGCACCTGATTCTGGTCAACAACAAGCACCCGCTGGTGCCGCTTTCCACCTTGCGGGCGGGGCATCGGCTGGTCATCCATGGGCTCTCGACCGAAATGCTGCACAGCCTGCTGCGGCGCATGCAGGCCGCGCATGAGGCGCCCCCCGAGGCAACACCCGCACGGGAGGAGGCACTTGCATAAAGCGTATGCTGCCCCCAGATGGACTCCATGAACACGACCCAAAATCCGTCTCCCAAGACCGATCTGGCAGTGACCCACGTGCTGGCTCAACTGCTGGAGCGGCTCGAGCACAGCACCGTTCCCGTCGGGGCGGAGCAGTACCGCTCGGTGGTCGAGCACCTCGTGCACGAATTCAGCGACGTTGAACCGGGCGCCGATCTGGGCCGCCTGCTCGACGCTTATCCCGCTGCCGCCGAGGTGTACGAAAATCTCAACTATCAACACGCCGGCCTGTGCCGCTCGGCGCTGGATGCGGCGCTTGCAGCCGAGGTCCGCGCCAGAGAAGTCATAGCACGGGCCATGCGTAATACCGAACCGAAAAAGGACAAAGCCGATGGCCAAAGCTGAGGTGAAGACTGCCGTCGTGGCCGATGGCTTGCGTTACAAATCAAAGGCACCAGGGTCGCCGTTCCGTGCGTCCGCGTCTTTCAGTGGGGCAACCATGTCCTGCTTCATGTGCGGCAAGCACCGCGTGCGGTCGCAATTGCGCACCCGCCAGGTGCTCGGCAAGTCGCAAACCGTGTGCGCGCCTTCGTGCAAGGCACTGGACGAGTCGCTCGAATAATCCGACGGCGCTCGGCTAGCAGGGGCTAGCGACTTTTTGGCGACATGCCCGAGCACCTGCGTTGCAGATTTCCTTCCCTATTTGCGGTATTGGATATACAGTTAGACACAATTGATGCAAGTAATTGCAGTCAATAAAAAGTACTAATTTGTAGTCGACGGCAAATGATTTTGTATAGGCGCCCGGCGTCGGGCAATGTGCGGAAGGACCTGCAATGAATAAGTCACGTCATGTCGTCATGCAGGTGGTCAGGCGCTCGTCCGGCAGCGCAACGCACCATGTCGAATTCTTCATGGACAACATCTTTGCCGAGCGCCTGCGGCAGTTGCGCTCGCTCGTGCCGCCGCTCGGCAGCCTGAACAAGCAACGCGACCTGGTGATCGACAAGGTGCGGGTGCGGCTTCCAAATGCCATCTGGCGCACCGGTAGCCATGTCGACAGCGGCGTCGAGGGCTCCTGCATCGTGATTGCAGCAGAAGGCTCGTTCAACTGCGGCGGCAAGGACCGCAACACCCGCGAGAAGCTGGTGACCTACAACTTCTCGATTGCACGCCTGATCGAATTGCACTCCGAACGCCCCGACAACGAGACCCTTTACATCCGCGACGGCACTTTCGCCAACGACGAGCCGGCCGAGTCGGCTGCGGGCCAGTGGGTCGCGTCATTGAATGAGCTGGAAGCCGTGATGCGCGTTCCCGATGCTCCCTCGGACTTCGACACTTTGCACGACTTGACGATGCGGCCCGAGCAGCGCCCAGCCGTCACTCCTCCCACGCACCGGGCCAGCTTCTACTGAAGAGCTGCGCCAGCCGCCTCGGGTGCCCCGCCCACGGCGGTGTATTGCGCGCGGTTGTTTTCGAGCCAGCGCGCCGAGAGGCTGCTGTCTTGCTGCGCCGGATGAAAGTCGGCGCGGAAGTAGCTGCGCCAGGCGCTCCAGTTCCCCCGCAGCAAGCCGCCTCGGCTCAGCAGAATGCGCGCGGCGCTTTTCCATGTGGCCCATTTCCACAGTTGCCCTTCATGGCGCAGGTTGTCGAACGTCTGGCGCAGCAGGTCGCCCAGGAACATGACGGTCACCCGGCGAAACCAGCGCGTGCGCCACGGGTCCGATCCCTCGGCGGCCTTGTAGATGTCGAAGGCGACGGATTTGTGCTCCAGCTCTTCGGCACAGTGCCAAAGCCACATCGTGCGCAGCCGAGGTTCGGCGCCATCGAGCACTTCAGGGTGGGCCAGGAGCCACTCGGCAAACATGGCAGTGAAGTGCTCGGTCGCCGCCGTCACGGCCAGCGCATGGCGAGGATCGGCGCCTTCCATCAGTTCCATCCGTTTGGCGGCGCGCGGCGTCCAGCCGTCCTTCAGGCCCTGGGCTTCGAGGTGGCTGTTGAAGAGGGTGTGGATGCGGCGGTGCGTTGCCTCCTGGCCGATGAAGCCGCGCACGTCGGCACGGTATTTTTCTTGCGCCTCGGCCGGCAGCGTGGCCACGGTGTCGCGCACGGCATCGATGAAGAACTGCTCGCCGAACGGAAAGCTCATCGACAACGCGTTGAAGAAGGCGGTGGAGAATGCATCGCCGCCGCACCAGTTGCGGCCGAACGGCGTTTGTAGGTCTATGAGAACGCGGCGCACGACAAGATCGGTCATAAGAAACAATCCTCTGGAAAATCAAGTTGGTACACGACAGTACCGGCTTGTTGAATGGTGCGCACATCTGCTGGTACCGTCAAGTACCAGAGCGTAGGAAAATGTACCCTCATGAGCATCGCGACTGAAAAGCCAGCCCTTGCCGGCCCTTCGGGAGAGCCGGTCCACGAGCACTACTCGCGGCTGCTGGAAGGCATGGCGCGCGCCGTGGCGGCAAAAGGCTATGCGGAAACAACCATTGCCGACATCGTGCGCGAAGCGGCGGTTTCGCGCCGAACCTTCTACGAACACTTCACGACCAAATCGGAATGCCTGATCGCCCTGTACGAGGCTGCCAGCAAGCTGGCGCTGCGGGCGGTGAGCGAGGCCTTCGATCCGGCGCACCCTTGGCACGCGCAGGTGGAGCGGGCCATGACCGCCTACTTCGACTATCTTGCGCAGGACCCGGTGCTGCTGCGTACGCTGTTCATCGAGATACTCGGACTGGGTATGCCCGGCCTCGCGGCGCGGCGCCGCGTGAACGACGAGATCGCCAGCTTCATCCAGCTGGCCATCAATGGCAGCAGCGGCAACGCGCATGGCGGCCCCGCGGCGCACCTCACCAGCGAAATGGCCATGACGGTGGTGGGCGGGATCAACGAACTGGTGCTCCAGTCCATCGAGCAGAACCGGGCCGGCGATCTGAGCCAGCTGGTTGCACCGGCCACGCGCCTGGTGCGCGCCGTGGCCGCCGAGAGCTTTAGATAGCGAATCAGCCGGGCATCAGGCCGGCTTGGCCTGCGCCGGGTCGTAGAAGAACTCTTCCTCGGCGATGCAGTCGCCCGCCCAGCGCTGCCAGGCGAGCTCTTCCATGCGCATGGTCTTGCCGCCCTTGAAGCGGAAATCGAACACCCACCGGATCACTACGTGGTCGCCGTTCACGAGCACGGGGCGCACGCAGGTCGAAACGACTGATTCGGTTCGCTCCAGCACCGCCTGCTCGTGCGCAACCAGCGTAGCGCGGCCGCGCCGGGGCTCGGCCTGGTTCTCACGCATGGTCGCGTCTTCGGTGTAGTAGTTTTCGATGGCCTTGGCATGCGCGCCGCTTTCGACGGCGGCAATAAAGGCTTCGAGTCTTTCCGCGGAAGGCATCAGGTCTTGGCTTTCATTTCACTGCACCTGAAGCAACGGCTGCCGGCGGCGTTGCGGCGGCGGCCGGAGCCGCGGGCGCGGTGACCGCCACGGGCGCCTCGACCTTGTGCGGCACGGCTGCCGCCGCATCGCCGGCGTGGAACTTGACCACCAGCGGCACGATCAGCAGCGCAACGATGTTGATGATCTTGATCAGCGGGTTGACCGCCGGGCCGGCCGTGTCCTTGTAGGGGTCGCCCACGGTGTCGCCGGTGACGGCCGCCTTGTGCGCCTCGGAGCCCTTGCCGCCATGATGGCCGTCTTCGATGTACTTCTTGGCGTTGTCCCAGGCGCCGCCGCCCGTGCACATCGAGATGGCCACGAACAGGCCCGTGACGATGGTGCCCATCAGCAGGCCGCCCAGCGCCTTCGGCCCGAGCAGCAGGCCGACCAGGATCGGCACCACCACCGGCAGCAGCGAGGGGATCATCATTTCCTTGATGGCCGCGCCGGTCAGCATGCTCACGGCCTTGCCGTATTCAGGCTTGCCCGTGCCTTCCATGATGCCGGGAATGTCGCGGAACTGCCTGCGCACTTCTTCCACCACCGCGCCGGCAGCACGGCCCACGGCTTCCATGGCCATGGCGCCGAACAGGTAGGGGATCAGCCCGCCGATGAACAGGCCGACGATCACCATCGGGTCGCTCAGGTTGAAGCTGATGTTCAGCCCGAAGCTCTCCAGCTTGTGGGTGTAGTCGGCAAACAGCACCAGCGAGGCCAAGCCGGCCGAACCGATGGCGTAGCCCTTGGTCACCGCCTTGGTTGTGTTGCCGACCGCGTCGAGCGGGTCGGTGATGTAGCGCACGCTGGCGGGCATTTCGCTCATCTCGGCAATGCCGCCGGCGTTGTCGGTGATGGGCCCGTAGGCGTCGAGTGCAACCACGATGCCCGCCATGCTGAGCATGGCCGTAGCGGCCACCGCAATGCCGTACAGACCAGCAAGGGTGTACGAGGCCATGATGGCAATGCAGACGAAGATCACCGGCCAGGCCGTCGAGCGCATCGAGACGCCCAGGCCCGCGATGATGTTGGTGCCGTGGCCCGTGGTGGAGGCCTGCGCGATGTGCTGCACCGGCTTGTACTGCGTGCCGGTGTAGTACTCGGTAACCCACACCAGCGCTGCGGTGAGCGCAAGGCCTACGAAGCAGGCGCCGAACAGCTTGAGCTGGCTGCCGCTCGGGGCGATGGCGTTGTCCGGAATGATCCAGCTGGTGACAAACCAGAATGCGATCAGCGACAGGATGCCCGCCACCGCCAGGCCCTTGTAGAGCGCCGGCATCACGTTGACCATGCCTGGCGAGGCCTTCACGAAGAAGCAGCCGATGATTGACGCGATGATCGACACGCCGCCGAGCGCGAGCGGGTACAGCACCGCGTTGAGCGGCGCCGCCGCGACCATGAGTGCTCCGAGCACCATGGTGGCGATGAGCGTTACCGCATAGGTCTCGAACAGGTCGGCCGCCATGCCGGCGCAGTCGCCGACGTTGTCGCCCACGTTGTCCGCAATCACCGCCGGGTTGCGCGGGTCGTCTTCCGGGATGCCGGCCTCGACCTTGCCGACCAGGTCGGCGCCCACGTCGGCGCCCTTGGTGAAGATGCCGCCGCCCAGCCGCGCGAAGATGGAAATCAGCGACGAGCCGAAGGCAAAGCCGATGAGCGGGTTGAGGATGGCCGAAAGGCTGCGGTCCGGGGTGAGGTTGCCGTTGCCCGCCAGGAACCAGTAGAAGACCGAGACCCCCAGGAGGCCCAGCCCGACCACCAGCATGCCGGTGATGGCGCCGCCGCGAAACGCGACGTCCAGCGCCGGGCCGATGCCTTGCGTGGCCGCCTGCGCGGTGCGCACGTTGGCGCGCACCGACACGTTCATGCCAATGAAGCCGCAGGCGCCCGAAAGCACCGCGCCCACCACGAAGCCAACGGCCGTGGTCGCGTCGAGAAAGATGCCGATGAGAATGGCCAGGACGACGCCGACCACCGCAATGGTGGTGTACTGCTTGGCGAGATAGGCCGAGGCGCCGGCCTGGATGGCCGCCGCGATTTCCTGCATTCGGGCATTGCCCGGGTCCTTGGCGAGAATCCAACTTCGGGCCCAGAAACCGTAGCCGACGGCCACGAGGCCGCAGACGATGGCGAGTATCAGGGGGGTGTTGCCGATCATGCTTTGCTTCTCCATTCGTTCGTTGTGACTTGTGGAGACGGACAGCATGGGTCCTGCGCGCAACGCGTACGGGGCCCATGTTTTCCGTCGCGTTGCTTCCTCGAAGCTCACTGCACCGGGGTGCGGAGCCGATTGGCCAACGGGTGCAATTTACAGGCAAAAACAGGAACGTGTGCGACCGGCCCGTGACACGGAAAGTAAACTCCGGGTTTGTCCCCATCTCTCCTCATACTTTTCAACTACTCGAAAACGTCATGTCCTTCGACAAAGTCTCCCCCGGCAAGAATATTCCCGACGCCTTCAATGTCGTGATCGAAATCCCGATGAACGCCGACCCGATCAAGTACGAAGTGGACAAGGAATCGGGCGCGATCTTCGTCGACCGCTTCATGACGACCGCGATGTACTACCCCGCCAACTACGGCTATGTGCCCCAGACGCTCTCGGGCGACGGCGACCCGGTCGACGTGCTGGTGATTGCACCGTACCCGCTGCTGCCCGGCGTGGTGGTGCCGTGCCGCCCGCTCGGCATCCTGATGATGGAAGACGAAGCCGGCGTGGACGGCAAGGTGCTGGCGGTACCCACCGACAAGGTGCTGCCGATCTACAGCCACTGGAAGTCGGTGGACGATGTGAACCCAATGCGCCTGAAGGCCATCAGCCACTTCTTCGAGCACTACAAGGACCTGGAAGCCGGCAAGTGGGTCAAGGTGCTGGGCTGGGAAGGCATCGACGCCGCCAAGAAGGAAGTCGTCGACGGCATCGCTGCTTACAAGAAGTAAGCGGAGTAATTGCAGTAGCCGGTCCTGCCCGAGGGGCAGGGTGCCAGGCCGCGGGGCCTCAGCCCTGCGCCGCGTCGCTGGCCAGCCTCATCCATTCGCGATTGACGGAGCGTGCGTGCGAGTTCCAGTGGCGCGCGGCTTGCTGGAGTTCGTTCCATTGGCGCTGCGCGCCGGCCGTGTCGCCTTGCGCTGCCAGCCAGGCGATGTAGCGGGCACGGGCTTCGACCGTGTTGTGCTGGCTCAGTGCGGCCTCGAAGGCTTCGCGGGCCTCCGCATGGCGCCCATCGGCAGCCAGTGCGCGGGCGGTGAGCACGGCGACTTCGTCCCTGCGGTAGTCGTCACGAGAGGCGCGCAGGGCCTGGAGCGCCTGCAGCGCTTCGCGGCCCGAAGCCGCGCCGCCTGCCGCCAGCAGCGCGCTGGCTAGGCCAAATTGCAATTCAGGATCGGTTGCGAGCGGCCCCTTCAGGGCGTCGCGGTAGTGCCCGACCGCATCGGCAGCCTGGCCCTTGTCGAGCGCGGCCTTGGCAAGCCGCAGCTTGTTCTGGGCGGTGGGGGCGAGGTCGTAGGCCTCGGTGGCCGCGCGGTACTCGCGCTCGGGGTCGATAAAGCCGATGGCCGCGCTCGCCACCTTGCCCGCGGTGCGCTGCATGCGGGAGGCCGGCAGGTACTCGACCACAAAGTACACGATGCTGCCCAGCAGGGGAAAGCTGAAGAGAATGATGAGCCAGTACATCTGCTTGCCGTGGCGCATGGCATGCACGGCGAAGAACAGCGCAATGAGGATGTGCAGCCCCAGTCCGACGAACGGCATCTGTTTCTTTCTGTTGTTGGATTGGGCGCGTTTATAGCAGCCCCGCATGGCGGCAGGCCGACCGCGCCGCCGCGCCTCAGCCGGCCTTGAACGGGCTGCGTTCGCCCAGGTGGTCCATGTAGTTGCCGATGCCTTCTCCCTCGCGTTCGAGAAAGCGCTCGACCGCATCGGCAAACGCAGGATGTGCCAGCCAATGGGCACTGGTGGTCTTGACCGGCATGAGTGCGCGCGCCATCTTGTGCTCGCCCTGTGCGCCGCCCTCGAACCGCCTTACGCCGTGCGCAATGCACCAGGCCAGCGGCTGGTAGTAGCAGGCTTCGAAATGAAGGCAGTCGACACGTTCCATGGCGCCCCAGTAGCGGCCATAGGCGACCAGCGCGCCGTCGTCATGCGTGGACAGGGCGATCAGGCTCGTGGCAATCGGTTTGCCATCGCGTTCGGCAACGAACAGCAGCCAGGCTTCGGGCATGGTGTCGGCCATGCGCTGGAAGAAGTCGCGTGAAAGATAGGGCGGATTGCCGTGCTCGCGATAGGTGCGCGCGTAGCAGCGGTAGAAAAAGTCCCAGTCCGATGCCGCGATGTCGCCGCCGCGCGACCAGCGAAAGCTCACGCCCGCGTCGGCCACCTTGCGGCGCTCCTGGCGGATCTTCTTGCGCTTGTCGTGCGAGAGGCTGGCAAGGAAGGACTCGAAGTCCGAGTAAGGCTCGGCACCGTCAGCCCCGACCGGGGCTGTGTTGGTCCAGTGAAACTGCACCGTGTTGCGCAACATGAGGCCCGCTTCGGTGCAGGCGGCAATGTCGGCGTCGGCGCCGAACAGCAAATGCAACGACGAGAGTTCTTGCGTCTTGCACCAGGCCACCAACGCCTGCACCAGCAGCGTGCGGCTGTGCGCATCGCGGGCCAGCAGACGTGCGCCGGGCACCGGCGTGAAAGGCACCGCGACCACCGCCTTGGGGTAGTAGGCAAGCCCGTGCTGCTCATAGGCGTTGGCCCACGCCCAGTCGAAGACGTATTCGCCGTAGGAGTGCGTCTTGATGTAGACCGGACAGGCAGCCTGCAATTCGTCTTTGCACCAGAGCGTGACGAACTGCGGTGTCCATCCGCTTTCAGGCGAGGCGCTGGCGCTTTCGTGCAGCGCGGCAAGGTACTCGTAGCGCATGAAAGGCGACGGTTCCGCCTGGGCGTCGAGCAGCGAGTTCCATGCTTTCGGGTTCAGGTCCGACAGCGATGCCATCACCCGAATGACATAATCGTTCAAGCCTTTTTCTTCCTTCCGTATGACGCTCAAGCTCGCCGTCGCGCAACTCAACTTTGTGGTGGGCGACCTCGCCGGCAACGCGAAAAAAATCGTCGATGCCGCGCATGAAGCCTACGCAAAGGGCGCGCGTCTTCTGCTCACGCCCGAACTCTCGATTGCCGGCTATGCGGCAGAGGATCTTTTCCTGCGTCCCGCGTTTACCGAAGCTTGCGATGATGCCGTGAAAGGCATTGCCGCCGCGCTCGCCGGTCTCAAAGACATGGTCGTGGTGGTGGGGCATCCCACGGGCGGGAGCCTCCGCAGCCGCTCGGTGGCGGTGCAGATGCGCTACAACGCCGCCAGCGTGATCAGGGAAGGGCGCATCCTCGAAACCTACGCCAAGCGCGAGCTGCCCAACTACCAAGTGTTCGACGAGCTCCGCTATTTCACGCCGGGGCAGGGTACCTGCGTGTTCGAGGCCGGTGGTGTCTCGGTGGGCCTGCTCATCTGCGAGGACGCCTGGTTCGACGAGCCGGCCGAGCTGGCCCGCGCGGCGGGCGCCGAAGTGCTGGCGGTCATCAACGCCTCGCCGTACCACGTCGGCAAGGAAGGCGAGCGCGTGGCGCGAATGGCCGACCGAGTCCGTGCGGTTGGGCTGCCGCTCGTCTACGCGCACCTGGTTGGCGGCCAGGACGAAGTGATCTTCGACGGGGCATCCTTCGCGCTGCAGGCCGACGGTGCCCTGGCCGCGCAGGCCGAGAGCTTCAAGGAACGCCTGGTTTTCATGCAGCTCGAGCGGCCCGCGCAAGGCGGCGCAGGCATCGGCTTCGCGGCTGAGCCGCAAACGATCGCGCCGCCGCGCGACGCCGAAGCTCAGTTGTGGGACGCATTGGTACTGGGCGTGCGGGACTACATCGGCAAGAACGGCTTTCCAGGAGCCATCCTGGGGCTCTCGGGCGGCATCGATTCCGCATTGGTGCTTGCCGTCGCGGTGGATGCGCTCGGCAAAGACAAGGTGCGCGCTGCAATGATGCCTTCGCCTTACACGGCAGACATCAGCTGGATCGACGCGCGTGAGATGGCCAACCGCCTGGGCGTGCGCTACGACGAAATTTCGATCAAGCACACTTTCGAATCGTTCAAGGGCACGCTGGCCGAGGAGTTCAAGGGCCTGCCCGAAGACACGGCCGAGGAAAATATCCAGGCCCGCATCCGCGGCACGCTCCTGATGGCGCTGTCGAACAAGTTCGGCTCGATCGTTCTCACCACCGGCAACAAGAGCGAAATGGCCACGGGTTACTGCACCCTGTACGGCGACATGGCGGGCGGCTTCGCGGTCATCAAGGACCTGCTGAAGACCACCGTGTTTGCGCTGGCCCGCTGGCGCAATGCCCATGACCCGTACGGCACCGGCGCCTCGCCGATTCCCGAACGGATCATCACGCGGCCGCCCAGCGCCGAACTGCGGCCCGACCAGACCGACCAGGACAGCCTGCCGCCCTACGACATCCTCGACGGCATCCTGGCACGCTACATGCAGGACGACGAGGGCATCGACGAGATCATTGCGGCGGGTTACGAACGCGCGGTGGTCGAGCGGGTTGCGCGGCTCATCAAGATCAATGAATACAAACGGCGCCAGGCGCCAGTGGGCATCCGGGTCACCCATCGCAGCTTCGGCAAAGATTGGCGTTACCCTATCACCAGCAAATTCAACGAAACCGCCGGAGCGCAAAAACCATGAAGCAGATCACCGCCATCGTCAAACCCTTCAAGCTCGAGGACGTGCGCGAAGCGCTGGCCGAAGTGGGGGTAACCGGCCTCACGGTGACCGAAGTCAAGGGCTTCGGCCGCCAGAAGGGGCACACCGAGCTCTATCGTGGTGCGGAATACGTGGTCGACTTCCTGCCGAAGATGAAAGTCGAAGTGGTCGTCAACGAGGGCGACGTGGAACGCTGCATTGAAGCCATCGTCAACTCGGCCCGCACCGGCAAGATCGGCGACGGGAAGATCTTCGTCACGGAAGTAGAGCGCATCGTGCGCATCCGCACTGGCGAAGAGAACGAAAACGCCGTTTGAACGGCGCGCCGCCGGCCTGGCCCGGATCTAGAGGTTTTCAGCCAGGCGGTCGCCGCGGGGGTGCAGTGGCACCTGTGCGCGCAGTGCGGTGAGCAGCTCGGTGGGGTTGGTACCCGTACGGATGAGTTCCATCTGCCATTCGCCCATGAAGCCTTCGCGCACGCTGTGCGCCAAAAAGCCCAGCAGGCCGTCGTAGTACCCGGCCGTATTCAGGATGCCGGTCGGCTTGTCGTGATAGCCGAGCTGGCGCCAGGTCCAGATCTCGAACAGTTCCTCGAAGGTGCCGATGCCGCCCGGAAGAGCGATGAAGGCGTCGGCGCGCTCGCCCATCATGGCCTTGCGTTCATGCATGGTGTCGACCACGTGGAGCTCGTCGCAAAGCGTGTTGGCCAGCTCCCGGTCGACCAGCGCCTTGGGAATGATGCCGACCACGCGGCCGCCGGCTTCGCGTGTGGCCTCGGCCACGGTGCCCATCAGGCCGGTGCGACCGCCGCCGTAGACCAGTTGGCCGCGGTGCTGGCCGATCCACTGGCCGACCGCTTCGGCGGCCTTGGAGAACTCAGCGCGCTCGCCGGGGCGCGAGCCGCAATACACACAGATCGAAAATTCAGGATTCATCCCGCCATCATGCCTTTTGCCGGGGGCGCTTTCATGACGCGAAGCGCTGCCACAACGCCGCCAGCCAGATGCCTCCGCACAACGTGAGGGACAGCAGAACGGCGGCGCTTCCCATGTCCTTGGCGCGCTTGGAAAGGTCGTGCCATTCGGGGCCGATACGGTCGATGGCGGCTTCGACCGCCGTGTTGAGCAGCTCGACGATCATCACCAGAATGGCGCTCCCGGCGAGCAGCGCGACTTCGACCCAGCTGCGGCCGAGCCAGAAGGCCGCTGGAATCATCACGATGGCCATGATGGCTTCCTGGCGGAAGGCCGGCTCGCTCCAGCCCGCGCGAAGGCCGTGCAGCGAAATCAGGGTGGCGTGCCACACGCGCTCGAAGCCCTTGCGGGCCTTTTGCGGATTGACGGCGGGATCGGGAAGCTTGGGCAGGGCACTCATCGGCGGCTCATCGGCTTGGAGGTTATGAGCCGCGTGCCGGCCCAGGCGTCATGCCAGAACTGGCGCTCGGGGTGAAAGCGGGCCAGCACGGCCCACACGGCAATCCAGCCGAACAGCAGGACCAGCGTCTCGACCACCGGCACGCCCAACAACGGGTGCAATGCCAGCGGCGGCAGCAGCCAGACCCAACTCAGCACGTAGCGCAAGAAGGCCCGCGGCTGGGTGACCGGGCGGCCTTGTTTGTCCACGATTCGAATGTTCCAGGTTTTCATGCCCAGTGTCTGCCCCTTGGACCAGAACCAGACGAAGTAGACGCCGAACACCACGAAGAGATAGGCCAGCAGCAGCGGGCGGCGCGTGTCGTCCATGGCGTTGCGCATCTGGCTGAGCGCGCTGAACAGCCAGGCCGACATCATGGCCACTGCGAACAGCAGCATGCCTTCGTAGAGCCAGCATGCCATTCGCCTCCACAGGCCTGGCACTATCGAAAGAGGAGCGCTGGTCGAAGATTCTGTGGGGGCGGAAGAGGAATTCGATTCCGAAACTTCAGGGGAAGGTGAAACCATCGAAATCTTGTTCAGGGGGGCGAGGCTTGCTCGGCCGGTCGTCCTGCGGCGGTGGAGGGTGCGGCAGAAGAGGGGTCCGGCACTTGCGCTTCGGCCGGGATGGGAGCGGACGGCGGCGAACCGGGAGCAGATGGGGGAGCGACGGTCACGGCACCCGGCATCCGCTCCGGCGGCGATGCCACCATGACAGCCGCGGGTGCGGTGACCGGCGCTGCCGCTGCAGTCGCCGACGCGGGTGGTGCCAGCAAGATACGCGGCGTGTGCTGTCCAGAGGGCGTCACTGCGGGAACCGCAACCAGCTTCTGGGCGGGAATGGGGCGCACCGGAACGGCGGCGCCGCGCGGCTTGGCAGGAGCACGCTCGGCAAGCCGGCGCTTCTCTTCTTCGCTCAGCGCCTGGTATTGCTCCCATTTGGCCTTGCGCTCGTCGGCGGGCACGCTCTTTACCTCGGCGAAGTTGAGGCGCGCCTGGGCCCGCTGCTGGTTGCTCAGTGCGGCCCATTCGATCATGCGGCTGTGCAGGGTTGTTCGGTCATCGGCCGACATGTTCGCGTAGTTGCGTGACAGTGCCAGCCATTTGCGCTTGTGCCCCGTGCTCAAGGTGTGCCAATGCGACGCGAGCGGCTGCAGCGCCTGCTGCTGCTCGGCTGTGAGCTCGCTCCAGGCCGGCTTGGTTGCCGGGGCAACTTTCGAGGCAGCGGGGTGCGATGCCGATGCTGGTCCAGTCTGCGCAGTGTCAGTAGCTGGCTTGAGCGATTCGGAGCGAGTTTGGGCGCTTGCGAGGCTCAGGCCCCCCAAGGCACTGAGACCAAAAATCGCCATGGCGAGCGCACCCGCCCAAATGATTGCGCCCGACGTTTGCGGGCGCATCAGGCGGGGTGTGGAAGCGCAGGAAACGGGAAGAGGTCGCATTCGTTCGTTCGGCAGGACTCAGTCGGAAGCGCCGTCCGATTTGAGAAACTGGGCGAACCCGGGGTCGGTGTAGGCGGCCGGGGGCAGGTCGTCCGTGAGCAGCGCCGAGTCGACATCCGCCAGTTCGCTGGCGCGGTCTTCGTCCTGCATGACGCTGATGGTGATCAGCCCGGCCACGAGCGCGATCAACGGGATCACCGAGCCGATGCGCGTCCACCAGCTGCCGCCCATCGTGGCCACATTGCCGGACCGGATGACCGTGGACGCCGCACGCAACTGGGGCGCCTGCTTGCGCATTGCGACGGCTTGCGCCCGCGCCACGCGCAGCCGCTCGCCGATGTCGTGCGACAGCTCCTGGCTGCCGGCCGACAGCCGCGCAGCCACCCGCTGGCCGAATTGATCTTCGGCGGCAAAAGAAGAGGTAGGAACCTTAGTGTTCATAGCGAAATTCCCTTGGCTTTGAGCGCTTTGCTCAAGGCGTGCACGGCCCGTGAACAGTGGGTTTTGACGCTGCCCTCGGAGCAGCCCATTGCAGCGGCCGTCTCCGCCACATCCATTTCTTCCCAGTAACGCATCAGGAAAGCCTCTCGTTGACGACCTGGCAAAGCTGCTATCTGTTCTTCGATCTCGTGAAAGACCTGGGCGCGGCGGGTCGTGTCCTCGGCGCTCTCCGTTTCCCTAGAGTCGGTCGGAGAGACGAAGTTCTCCAGAAGATCGAAATCTCCGTCGTCGCCGGCCGCTTCGAAGTCGCCCAGGTTCGAGAACAGGGCGCGCCGTGTTTTCTGCCGGCGAAACCAGTCGAGCGTGCAGTTCGAAAGAATGCGCTGGAACAGCATCGGCAGCTCTTCCGGGGGCTTGTCTCCGTAGTGCTGCGCCAGCTTCATCATGCTGTCCTGCACGATGTCGAGAGCCGCTTCCTCGTCCCGCACGTGATAAACCGAGCGCTTGAAAGCGCGCCGTTCGACGCTCTTCAGAAAGTCGGAAAGTTCTTGTTCAGTGGCCAAGCGAGAGGGGGCACCGTGGGGCGCCGCGTGGGAATGGGGTGTCTGGAAGCGCTTATGTTTTCCGCCGCGGATTATGCCTTCCTGCCTTTTCGTCGCGGTTTTCGCGCGAAGGCCGGCGCATCGATGTCATAATCCGCATTGCAAGTCAAAAGGCAAACGGGTCACGGTCCGGCGGAACATCAGTCCGCTCATGGCTTTGGCCTCAAGTCCTGGCGCGACCCCACAAGGGTTGGCAAGGGGCACCCAAGGTTTTTCGTTCCCGAAAAAACTCCAAAGGTTGATCATGGAAATCTCGAAGGCGGAACTCGCTTCCGCAGCAGCCGCGTCCTCTGGCGCCGGCAATCAAACGCAAGAGCTCATGGGCGCTGAAGTGCTGGTCAAGGCACTGCAGGCCGAAGGCGTCCAGTACATCTGGGGCTATCCGGGCGGCGCGGTTCTGTATATCTACGACGCGTTCTACAAGCAGGACACCATCCAGCACGTGCTGGTGCGCCACGAGCAGGCAGCCGTCCACGCGGCCGACGGCTATGCGCGCGCCACCGGCGAAGTGGGCGTGGCGCTGGTTACCTCCGGCCCCGGGCTGACCAATGCGGTCACCGGCATTGCCACCGCGTACATGGACTCCATCCCGATGGTGATCATCTCGGGCCAGGTACCCACCGCCGCCATCGGCCTCGATGCTTTCCAGGAGTGCGACACCGTCGGCATCACGCGCCCCATCGTGAAGCACAACTTCCTCGTCAAGGACCCGAAAGACCTGGCTCTGACGATGAAAAAGGCCTTCCACATCGCACGCAGCGGCCGTCCGGGCCCGGTGGTGGTGGACGTGCCCAAGGACGTCTCGTTCAAGAAGACTCCTTATTCAGGCTATCCCGACAAGGTCGAGATGCGCTCGTACAACCCCGTGCGCAAGGGCCACGGCGGCCAGATCCGCAAGGCGCTGAACCTGCTGCTGAACGCCAAGCGCCCGTACATCTATACGGGCGGCGGCGTGCTGCTGGGCAATGCCACCAACGAACTGCGCACGCTGGTGGACATGCTCGGCTATCCGGTCACCAACACGCTGATGGGCCTGGGCGCCTACCCGGCGAGCGACCGCAAGTTCCTGGGCATGCTGGGCATGCACGGCACCATCGAAGCTAACAACGCGATGCAGAACTGCGACGTGCTGCTGGCCGTGGGAGCGCGCTTCGACGACCGCGTGATCGGCAACCCGAAGCACTTTGCGATGAACGATCGCAAGATCATCCACGTCGACATCGACCCCTCGAGCATCTCCAAGCGCGTGAAGGTCGACATTCCGATCGTCGGCGATGTGAAGGACGTGCTCACCGAACTGATCTCGATGATCCGCGAGAGCACCACCAAGCCCGACGCCGGCGCGCTGTCCGACTGGTGGAAGACCATCGAGGCCTGGCGCTCGCGCGACTGCCTCAAGTACGACCGCGACAACAAGGACGTCATCAAGCCGCAGTACGTGGTCGAAACCCTCTGGAACATGACCAAGGACGCCGACGCGTACATCACGTCGGACGTCGGCCAGCACCAGATGTGGGCCGCGCAGTACTACCGCTTCGACGAGCCGCGCCGCTGGATCAATTCGGGTGGCCTGGGCACCATGGGCGTCGGTATTCCGTACGCGATGGGCATCAAGCTCGCCAAGCCCGATTCGGAAGTGTTCACCATCACCGGCGAAGGCTCGGTGCAGATGTGCATCCAGGAACTCTCCACCTGCCTGCAATACAACACGCCGATCAAGATCTGCTCGCTCAACAACCGCTACCTGGGCATGGTGCGCCAGTGGCAGGAGATCGAATACTCCGGCCGCTACAGCCACAGCTACATGGATGCGCTCCCCAATTTCGTGAAGCTTGCCGAGGCCTACGGCCACGTCGGCATGCTGATCGAGCGTCCACAAGACGTGGAGCCGGCGCTGCGTGAAGCGCGCAAGCTCAAGGACCGCACCGTGTTCATGGATTTCCGTACCGACCCCACCGAGAACGTGTTCCCGATGGTCAAGGCCGGCATGGGCATCACCGAAATGCTGTTGGGCTCCGAAGATCTCTGATCGTCGGCGCATTCGCTCTTAACTTTACTGACGACGAATCTATTGCCCGCCAAGCCCGCGCATTACCGTGCGTGGGGGAGGGCGGCGAAAAGAGGAGTCGCGCAAACATGAAACACATCATTGCAGTGCTGCTGGAAAACGAGCCCGGTGCTCTTTCCCGCGTGGTGGGCCTTTTCTCGGCCCGCGGCTACAACATCGAATCGCTGACCGTCGCGCCGACCGAAGACGCCAGTCTTTCGCGCATGACCATCGTCACCGCCGGCTCCGACGACGTGATCGAGCAGATCACCAAGCACCTGAACCGGCTGATCGAAGTGGTCAAGGTCGTCGACCTGACCGAAGGCGCCTATACCGAGCGCGAACTCATGATGGTCAAGGTGCGCGCCGTGGGCAAGGAGCGCGAAGAAATGATGCGCATGGCCGAGATCTTTCGCGGCCGCATCATCGACGTTACCGACAAGAGCTACACCATCGAACTCACCGGCGACCACGGCAAGAACGATGCTTTCTTGGAAGCAATCGACCGTAGCGCTATCCTCGAGACTGTCCGCACCGGTGCCAGCGGCATCGGGCGCGGCGAGCGCATCCTGCGCGTGTAGGGGGTGAAGATCCCCTCAGTTCCAATGTTCTAAACCAACACATGAGGAGAAGGTAATGCAAGATTTGCTGGGTTTCGAGAAGATGGTGACACCGATCATCATTCGGATTCTGTACTTCCTCGGGTTGCTGGGCGTGCTCGCCGCAACGGTCGTTTCGTTGTTCCAGGGGCGCTTCCTCGCTGCCATCGGCATCCTCGTTTTCGGCGCGATCATGGTTCGCGTCTACAGCGAACTGCTGATCCTGCTGTTCCGCATTCACGACAACCTCGTGTCGATCAACCATCAAATGAAGGACCGGAATCCCTCCGGCCAACTGTGAGTGAAAGCACCCCCGCCCTGGGGGTGCCAGAGATTAAATAGGAAAGACGCATCATGAAGGTTTACTACGACAAGGACGCCGACCTCAGCCTCATCAAGGGCAAGACGGTCGCAATCATCGGTTACGGGTCGCAAGGTCACGCGCACGCGCAAAACCTGAACGACAGCGGCGTCAAGGTCGTGGTCGGCCTGCGCAAGGGCGGCGCTTCGTGGGACAAGGTCGGCAAGGCCGGCCTGCAGGTTGCCGAAGTGGCCGACGCGGTGAAAGCCGCCGACGTCGTCATGATCCTGCTGCCCGACGAGCAGATTGCCAACGTCTACAAGAACGACGTGGCCCCGCACATCAAGGAAGGCGCTTCGCTCGTCTTCGCGCACGGCTTCAACGTGCACTACGGTTTTGTGCAGCCGCGCGCCGACCTCGACGTGTGGATGGTCGCTCCCAAGGCCCCCGGCCACACCGTTCGCAGCACCTACACGCAAGGCGGCGGCGTGCCCCACCTCGTGGCCGTGCACCAGGACAAGACCGGCAAGGCGCGTGACCTCGCGCTGAGCTACGCCACCGCCAACGGCGGCGGCAAGGCTGGCATCATCGAGACCAACTTCCGCGAAGAAACCGAAACCGACCTGTTCGGCGAGCAAGCGGTTCTGTGCGGCGGCACGGTCGAGCTGATCAAGGCTGGCTTCGAAACGCTGGTGGAAGCCGGCTATGCGCCCGAGATGGCGTATTTCGAATGCCTGCACGAGCTCAAGCTGATCGTCGACCTGATCTATGAAGGCGGCATCGCCAACATGAACTACTCGATCTCGAACAACGCCGAATACGGCGAATACGTTACGGGCCCGCGCATCGTGACCGACGAGACGAAGAAGGTCATGAAGCAAGTGCTGCGCGACATCCAGACGGGCGAATACGCCAAGAGCTTCGTGCTCGAAGCCGCTGCCGGCCAGCCCGCGCTGATCAGCCGCCGTCGCCTGAACGCAGAGCACCAGATCGAAGTCGTCGGTGAAAAGCTGCGCGCGATGATGCCCTGGATCAAGAAGAACAAGCTGGTCGACCAGACCCGCAACTGATCCACAAATGAAATGGGCGCCGCGGCGCCTGTTTCCCGAGGGCCACCCGCTGGGGTGGCCTTTTTCATGTGGGGCGCACCGTGCCCCTGAACTACACTGCGAACCCATGCGATTCACAGATCAAGATGCTATCGAATGGGTAGCTGCTCGCGCAGTGCCCATGAGGGACGGAGGCAAACTCAATGCATGACGACACGGTTCCCGACGAAGTGCCGCCGCGCAAGCGCCGCAAGGGCATCTACATCCTGCCGAACCTGTTCACGCTGGCCGCGCTGTTCGGCGGCTTCTATTCGGTTGTGATGGCAATGAACGGGCGCTTCGATCTTGCGGCGCTCGGCGTGTTTGCCGCCATGATTCTCGACAGCCTGGACGGCCGCGTGGCCCGCATGACCAACACGCAAAGCGCGTTCGGCGAGCAGATGGATTCGCTGTCCGACATGGTGTCTTTCGGTGCGGCGCCCGCGCTCATTGCGTACGAATGGTCGCTCAAGGGCCTGGGCCGCTGGGGCTGGATTGCGGCCTTTGTGTATTGCGCCTGCGCGGCACTGCGGCTCGCACGCTTCAACGTGAACACCGGCGTGGTCGACAAGCGCTGGTTCCAAGGGCTTCCATCGCCGGCCGCGGCCGCGCTGGTGGCCGGGTTCATCTGGCTCATGACCGAATGGGGCAAGCGGGGCGGCGAGGTGCTGTACCTCTCGTGGACGCAGATCACGTGGATCACCTTCGCGTTCACGCTTTATGCGGGTCTTTCGATGGTCACCAACGCGCCGTTCTACAGCTTCAAGGACGTGCAGATGAAAAAGAGCGTGCCGTTCGTGGTGATCGTGCTGATTGCCTTGGGCATTGCGGTCATCAACATCCACCCGCCCACGGTGCTGTTCGGATTGTTCGTGGCCTATGGACTGAGCGGCTATGTGGTCTATGCGTGGCGCAAGGCCAAGGGGCAGCAGGCCAGCGTGATCAGCACCTCGACCGAAGAGCCCGACGAGCGGGGCTTGCATAACTGACCGCGGCTTGTGCTACATTCGCAATCCTCATGACCAAGATTTCGCTGCTGGCCCTACTAGCCCTCCCTCACGGGCGGAGACGGTAGCGCACGCGCAAATCCCTCACCACGGCCCGTTCGCACCAGCAACGGGCCGTTTGTTTTTGGGGTTGCTGGTTGATTCCCAACCATCCAGAGAAATCGACATGCTCAAGCAACCTCAAGCCAAATACCGCGCATTCGCCCCGATCGGCCTCAAGGACCGTACCTGGCCCGATGCCGTGCTGACCAAGGCGCCCATCTGGCTGTCGACGGACCTGCGCGATGGCAACCAGGCATTGGTCGAGCCGATGGACATTGCGCGCAAGATGCGCATGTTCGAGACACTCGTGGCCATCGGTTTCAAGGAGATCGAAGTCGGCTTTCCTTCTGCTTCGCAAGTCGAATTCGACTTCGTGCGCAAGCTCATCGAGGAAGACCGCATTCCCGACGACGTGACGATCCAGGTGCTGACGCAGGCGCGCGACCACCTCATTGCGCGCACCTTCGAATCGCTGCAAGGCGCGCCGCGTGCCATCGTTCACCTCTACAACGCGGTAGCCCCCGTGATGCGCCGCGTGGTGCTCGGCATGGACGAAGACCAGATCGTCGAGCTGGCCAGCAGCCACGCGCGCATGTTCAACGAATTTGCCGCGAAGCAGCCCGCAACGAAGTGGACCTTCCAGTATTCGCCCGAAATGTTCTCGGGCACCGATGTCGTGTTTTCCAAGCGCGTGGTCGATGCGGTCACCGAAGTCTGGGCGCCGACGCCCGAGCGCAAGTGCATCGTCAACCTGCCCACCACGGTCGAGCATTCCACGCCGAACATCTTTGCCGACATGATCGAGTGGATGCACCGCAATCTTGCGCGCCGCGACTCCATCGTGCTGTGCGTGCACCCGCACAACGACCGCGGCACCGGCACCGCAGCCGGTGAGTTGGCGCTGATGGCCGGTGCCGAGCGCATCGAAGGCTGCCTCTTCGGCAATGGTGAGCGCACCGGCAACCTCGACCTCGTGAACGTTGCGCTCAACCTCTACACGCAAGGCGTTTCGCCGGAGCTGGACTTCTCCAACATCGACGAGATCCGCGCGACGGTGGAGCACTGCAACCAGATCCCGGTGCATCCGCGCCACCCGTATGTGGGCGATCTCGTCTACACCTCGTTCTCGGGGTCGCACCAGGACGCCATCAAGAAAGCCTTTGCAGCGCGCAAGGAAGGTGACATCTGGGACATGCCGTACCTGCCCATCGACCCCAAGGACGTGGGCCGCAGCTACGAGGCCGTGATTCGCGTCAACAGTCAGTCGGGCAAGGGCGGCATGGCCTACCTGCTCGAAAGCGAATACGGCATCGAGATGCCGCGCCGCCTGCAGATGGAGTTCATGCAGACCGTGCAGCGCGTGATGGACGTGGCCGGCAAGGAACTCACCGCGGCTGACCTCTGGCAGCTGTTCGTTCGCGAATACGGCATCGAGGCTGCGCATTCGCTGCAGCACCGCGTGCTCGAGGAAGAAGGCGAGGGCACCAATGCTTCGGTGGTGCTGCGCGGCAACCTGCCGTGGGACGGTGAAATCCGCGCCATCGAAGGCCGCGGCAACGGGCCGATCGATGCCTTCACCCAGGCGCTGAGCAAGGCCACCGGCCACACTGTTCGCGTGATGGACTACCACCAGCATGCGATTGGCGCGGGCGCCGATGCCAGGTCCGTGGCGTACCTCGAACTGCGCGTGGACGAGGCCCAGACGCTGTTCGGCGTGGGCATCGATGCGGACGTAATCTCGGCTTCGCTCAAGGCCATTGTCTCGGGCGTGCAGCGCGCACGCACCCGGGGCGCGCACAGCGCACAATCGGTGGTTGAAGTCGCCTGAAGCTGTCCGCCGCCGTACGCGCAAGGTGCAAACGAACATAAGGAATTCCACGATGACCGACCAACTCATTATTTTCGACACCACCTTGCGTGACGGCGAGCAATCGCCCGGCGCCTCAATGACGCGCGACGAGAAGCTGCGCATCGCCAAGCAGCTCGAGCGACTCAAGGTCGACGTCATCGAGGCCGGTTTTCCGGCCAGCTCGAACGGCGACTTCGAAGCGGTCAAGGCCATTGCCAACGCCATCAAGGATTCGACGATTTGCGGCCTCTCGCGAGCCAACGATCGCGACATTTCGCGTGCGGCCGAAGCGCTCAAGGGCGCGGCGCGCGGGCGCATCCACACCTTCATCGCAACGTCGCCGCTTCATATGGAAAAGAAGCTGCGCATGTCGCCGGACGAAGTGCATGAGCAAGCCAGGCTTGCCGTGCGCTTTGCGCGCAACCTCATGGGAGACGTGGAGTTCAGCCCCGAAGACGGCTACCGGAGCGACCCGGACTTTCTCTGCCGTGTGCTCGAAACCGTGATCAACGAGGGCGCCACCACCATCAACGTGCCCGACACCGTGGGCTATGCCATTCCCGAGCTCTACGGCAACTTCATCAAGATGCTGCGTGAGCGCGTGCCCAACAGCGACAAGGCCATCTGGTCGGTGCATTGCCACAACGACCTCGGCATGGCCGTGGCCAACTCGCTGGCGGGCGTGAAGATCGGCGGCGCACGCCAAGTCGAGTGCACCATCAATGGCCTGGGCGAGCGCGCGGGCAACTGCTCGCTCGAAGAAATCGTCATGGCCGTGAAGACCCGCAAGGACTACTTCGGGCTCGAACTGAATGTCGACACCCGCCACATCGTGGCCGCGAGCCGCATGGTGAGCCAGACCACGGGCTTCGTGGTGCAGCCCAACAAGGCCGTGGTGGGAGCCAACGCCTTTGCGCATGCCTCGGGCATTCACCAGGACGGCGTGCTCAAGGCACGCGACACCTACGAAATCATGCGGGCCGAAGACGTGGGCTGGACGGCCAACAAGATCGTGCTGGGCAAGCTCAGCGGGCGCAACGCGTTCAAGCAGCGCCTCCAGGACCTGGGCGTGACGATGGGCAGCGAAGCCGACATCAATGCCGCCTTCCTGCGCTTCAAGGAACTGGCCGACCGCAAGTCGGAGATTTTCGACGAGGACATCCTCGCGCTCGTCAGCGCCGAAGAATTGGCGCACGTTGATGAACAGTTTGCTTTTGTGTCGCTTTCCCAGCACAGCGAAACCGGCGAACGCCCCCAGGCCAAGGTCGTCTTTACCGTTCAGGGCAAGGAGGTCACGGGCGAATCCGACGGCAATGGCCCGGTTGATGCTTCTCTGAAGGCCATTGAATCGCTTGTCAAGAGCGGCGCCGAGATGGTGCTTTACTCGGTTAATGCGATTAGTGGCTCGACAGAAAGCCAAGGAGAAGTTACAGTTCGGTTACAAAATGCAGGGCGGGTAGTGAATGGAGTAGGCGCGGACCCCGACATCGTGGTCGCATCGGCCAAGGCTTATTTGAGTGCTCTCAATAAGTTACAGAGCCAAGCTGAGAGAGTGGCGGCACAAGGTTAGTTTTACGAGTGATCCTTGGATTCGAGTGAAGAAAAGGACGCAAGTAACTGATATTGCGTGCCTTTTTTGATTTCGATACACTGCGGTTCTCATTTTGCCGCTGGAGATTTATTAATGCCCGAAACCCGCCCCCGCCGAGTTTCCAGCCAGCGGTTCTTGCCCGCAGTCAAATTCGTCGCCGTCGCGCTCTGCGCCACGGCGTTTTTGCTGTCCGGTGCACAGGCCGCCAAGAAGGAAAAAACAACTGCCGCCAAGACGTCCACGGCCAAGAAGGCCGCAGGACCCGTGCCAGTGGAAGTCAAGCGTTCGGCCAAGGCGCCGCGCGCTGCCGTGGTCGCCAAGCGCGGCGGCAAAGCCGACCGAAGCGAAAAAGTCGTTCGTGGCGGCCGCAACGTGGTGGCCTCCATTCGCCAAAAGAACGGCAAGACCGTGGTTGCCGTGCAACGCCGCTCGGTCGTTCGTGTCGAAACGCCGGCACGTCAGTCGTTTGGCCAACTGGCCGGCTTGCACGGAACCGAAGACGTGCTCGACCTGAAGTCGAGCGTTGCGCTGGTGATCGACCAGGACACGCACGAAGTGCTGTTCAGCAAGAACGATCATGCGGTGCTCCCGATTGCATCGCTCACCAAGCTGATGACCGGCTTGCTGATCAGCGAAGCCCATCTTCCCAACGACGAACTGATCACCATCACCCAGGACGACGTGGACACCGAAAAGGGCAGCCGTTCGCGCCTTACCGTGGGTACCACGCTGTCGCGTGGCGAGCTTCTGCACCTGGCCCTGATGTCGAGCGAAAACCGCGCCGCGCATGCGCTGGGCCGCACCTATCCGGGTGGCCTTGCGACCTTCGTGAGCATCATGAACGCCAAGGCAAAGATGCTCGGCATGAAGGACACGCGCTACGTGGAGCCCACCGGCCTCTCGAGCCGCAACCAGTCGAGCGCGCAAGACCTGGCGCTGCTCGTCAATGCTGCCTATTCCGACGCCACCGTGCGCTCGCTGTCGACTTCGCCTGAATACCAAGTCGAGGTGGGCAACCGCGTGCTGCAGTTCAACACCACCAACCGTCTCGTGAAGAGCCCGGACTGGGAAATCGGCGTGCAGAAAACCGGCTACATCTCCGAAGCCGGCCAGTGCCTCGTGATGCAGGCCAAGGTGGCCGGGCGCAAGCTCATCATGGTGTTCCTGGACTCGGCCGGCAAGTACAGCCGCATTGCCGATGCGGAGCGGGTTCGCCGCTGGGTCGAGGCAGCGCATGCATCCACCGGCTCGCCGGCAGCCTCGCGCAGCAACGCGGCCTACCAGGTCGCCGGCTGAACGACTCAGGCAGCGGCTGAAGAGCCGTTGCCGCTTGCGCCTGGAGCTGCAGACGCCGAGGCGACGTCCTTGTAGCCCAGCGCTCCTGAAATTTCATTGGCCGTAGCCTGCAGCTTGGGCAGCCAGCCCTCGTCCAGCCGGTCCGCCGGAGCGGAAATCGACAGCCCCGCCACCAATTTGCCCTGGTCGTCGTAAATGCCGGCGGCCATGCATCGCACCCCCAGCTCCAGCTCTTCGTTGTCGCGTGCAATACCGTATTGGCGGGCCTTCGACAGCTCGCGCTCCAAGGCGGGCAGTTGGGTAATGCTGTTGCGCGTGTGGCCGGCCAGGCCGGTTCGCGTGGCATAGCTGCGCACGCGCTGCGGATCGTCCGCCGCCAGGAAGAGCTTGCCGGTCGAGGTCAGGTGCAGGGCGGCCCGCCCGCCGATGGCGCGCACCACCTGCATGCCCGAACGCTCGCTGTATGAGCGCTCGATATAGACGATTTCGTCGCCTTGCCGCATGCTGAGGTTCACCGGCTGCTGCGTGAGCTTGTGCAGCTCGCGCATCGGCCCCAGGGCGGCGTCGCGCACGTTGAGCCGGCCCTTGACGAGGTTGCCGAGCTCCAGCAACCGCATGCCAAGCCGGTAGCTGCCTGCCTCGGGCCGGTCGACGAAGCGGCCAACCGCCAGGTCGTTGAGGATTCGGTGCGTGGTGGAGGGGTGCAGCCCGGTCTTCTCGCTGATTTCCTTCAGCGAAATTGCCTCCTCGCGGGAGGCGAGCACGTCGATGAGCGCGAACATGCGCTCGATCACCTGGATGACTGGAACGGCAGGAACGTCGGATTGATTTTTTCTCATGGCGCGATGCGGTGTGGACCGAGCGCCATTTTACCTTGTGAAATCGCTTGGCGCCTGCCAGTGTCCGTCGATCAGCAGTTCATGAGGGCTGAAGCGCGCCTTGTAGTTCATCTTGGCGCTGCCCTCGATCCAGTAGCCAAGGTAGACATGCGGCAAGCCGAGTTTCCGGGCCTGCTCGATCTGCCACAGCACGCTGTAGGTGCCGTAGCCCGCGCTGTCGTCCGGCTCGTAGAAGGTATAGACGGCCGAAATGCCGTCGTTCAGCACGTCGAGTATCGACACCATCTTCAACGCGCCCGCGCTGCCGTCGGGCAGCGTCTCGCGGAACTCGACCAGCCGCGAATTGACCCGGCTCTGCAGCAGGAACTGCGTGTACTGGTCGATGCTGTCGTGGTCCATGCCGCCGCCGGCGTGGCGGCCATTCTGGTAGCGAAGATAGAGCTGGTAGTGCTCGGGCACGAAGCACAGTTTGAGCACGCGCGCGTGCAGGTTGTTGTGCTGCTTCACGGCCCGGCGCTGGCTGCGGGTGGGATGAAAGCTGTTGACCAGCACCCGCAGCGGGATGCAGGCGCGGCAGCCGTCGCAATAGGGCCTGTAGGTGAACATTCCGCTGCGCCGGAAACCGCTGAGCACCAGGTCGGAGTAGGCGTCGTTGTGAATCAGGTGGCTGGGCGTGGCCACCTGCGACCGGGCCTGGCGGTCGGGCAGATAGCTGCAGGGGTAGGGCGCCGTCGCGTAGAACTGCAGCGTGTGAAGCGGAAGATCCTTGAGGTGCGTCACGTCGATTGAGAAGGCCGCGTGGAAAGGAGTTCTGTCCAGTATACGGGCTCGAAATGCCACTGTGGACCCTCTTGGCGGCGGGCATTGGCCACATGCGCCACGAAAGCGCCGCGGGACATTTCGCGCGCTCCCAGGCTCGCCAGGTGGGCGGTGTTCTGCTGGCAATCGATCATCTTCACCTGGAACCGGCGGCACAGGCACACCAGCGCCGCCAGCGCGATCTTCGAGGCGTCCGGGCGGCGCGTGAACATCGATTCGCCGAACACCGCGCGCCCGAGCGCCACGCAGTAGAGCCCGCCCGCAAGCTCGCCGTCGATCCACGTTTCCACGCTGTGCGCGTGGCCCGCCCGATGCAGCGCCTGGTAGGCCTTCACCATGTCCGGCACGATCCACGTGCCCGACTGCCCCACGCGCGGCGATTGCGAGCAGGCCTTGATGACCGACGCGAAATCGTGGTCGATGCGCACTTCGCAGCCCGGCGCCTCTGCAAACCGCGCCAGGGTCTTGCGCAGCGACCGGTGGAGCTTGAAGTCGGCCACCTGCAGCACCATGCGCGGGTCCGGGCTCCACCAGAGAATCGGCTGGTCTTCGCTGAACCACGGAAATACGCAGCGGCCATAGGCCTGCGTCAGGGTATCGACATCGAGCGCGCCGCCGGCTGCGAGCAGGCCGGGCACGGGATCGGTTTCGCCCCATGCGGATGCGGGGTCGGGCAGTGCGTCGCCGGGTTCGAGCCAGGGCAGTTGTTGCATGCCGTAGGTATACACGGCTTCATAGCGAGCTTCATCCGGATGGGTGAAAATGGCCGTTCTTCAGCGGTTCGCAAACGATTGCGGCCTGCGAGACACAGGCCCCCGGTGCAACAGCGCACAGGAATATCACAACAGACCCATAGCGGACCGCCGGGCGGCATCGCCTTGCGGCGGCCAGCCCAAGAGGACAACGTTGACCACTGAATCCAACCCCACGCGTTTCGGTAGCGGCCAGGCGGTTCGCCGTCTGGAGGACGAGAGCCTGCTGGCCGGCGCAGGCCGCTACACGGACGACGTCACGCTCCCCGGACAGGCGCACCTCGTCTTTGTCCGCTCTCCCTATCCGCATGCACGCATCGTCTCGATCGACACGGCCGCCGCCGCTGCGATGCCTGGCGTGCTGCGCGTGATCACGGGCGCCGAAATGGCCGAAGCGGGTGTAAAGCCCATGCCCGGCGCCGCCGGCTTCAAGCGCGCCGATGGCGGCGATTGCGCCAGCCCGCCGCGCCTTGCCATGGCGCACGAGCGCGTGCGCTTCGTCGGCGAAGCGGTGGCGGCGGTGGTGGCCGAAACCGTGCAGCAGGCCCGCGATGCCGCCGAGGCGGTGATGGTCGACTACGACGAGCTCCCGATGGTGGTCGATCTCGCGAGCGCCACCGCCGACGGCGCGCCGCAGTTGTGCGCCGAAGCCACAGGCAACATCGCAGCCGAAATGAAGCACGGCAGCAGCGAAGCCGCGACAGCGGCCTTTGCCAAGGCCAGCCATGTGGTTGCGCTGGACGTGGTCAACCAGCGCGTGGTCGCCCTGACCATCGAGCCGCGTTCGGTGCTTGCGGCCTACGACGGCGAATCCGACCGGCTCACCATCCGCATGAGCACGCAGATGCCATCGGGTGTGCGCGACTCCGTGTGCGGTGCCATCGGCCTCGCGAAGGAGAAGGTGCGCGTGGTGGTGGGCGACGTGGGCGGCGGCTTCGGCATGAAGACCGGCGCTTATCCCGAAGACATCGCAGTCGCGTTTGCCGCGCTGCAGGTCAAGCGCCCCTTGAAGTGGGTGGCCGAGCGCAGCGAAGAATTTCTTTCCAGCGCGCACGGCCGCGACATCGAGGCCCGGGCCGAACTCGCGCTCGATGCCGACGGGAAGATCCTCGCGCTACGCATCAAGACGCTGGCCAACGTGGGCGCCTATGCCACCGGCACCGGCGTTGCCATCCAGCTGCTGATCGGCCCCTGGGTGCAAACCAGCGTCTACGACATCCAGACCATCGACTTTCACTTCAAGGCGGTGCTCACCAACACCGCGCCCACCGGCGCCTACCGCGGCGCGGGCCGCCCGGAGGCGATCTTCACCATCGAGCGGCTGATGGACGAGGCCGCGCGCCAGACCGGAATCGACCGCGTCGAGCTGCGCCGCCGCAACTTCATCCGCCCCGAGCAGATGCCCTACAAGAACCCGATGGCGCAGACCTACGACACCGGCAAGTTCGAGTCGGTGATGGATCAGGCGCTGGCCCTCGCCGACTGGCAGGGCTTCGAAACGCGCGCGGCCGAGTCGGCCCGGCAGGGCAAGCACCGCGGCCTGGGCATTGCCACCTTTCTCGAATGGACGGGCGGCAATGTGTTCGAGGAGCGCGTCACGGTTTCGGTGCAGGCCGATGGCGTGATCGAAGTGTTCTCGGCCGTCAACGCCATGGGGCAGGGCATTGCCACGTCGCTGGCGCAGTTGGCGGTCGATGCCTTCGGCGTGCCGATCGAGAAGGTGCGCGTCGTGCTTGGCGACACCGACCGCGGCGACGGTTTCGGCAGCGCCGGTTCGCGCTCGCTGTTCACCGGCGGCTCGGCCGTTCGCATTGGCGCCGAGCGCACCATCGACAAGGCGCGCGAGCTCGCGGCGCAGGAGTTCGAAGCCTCCGTCGACGACATCGTCTACAGCCGCGGCGTGTTCAACGTGGCCGGCACCGATCTCGAACTCGACCTGTTTGCCCTGGCGGGCAAGCAGCCCGATGGCGAAATCTTCGTCGACTCCACCAGCACCGTGGCCGGCTCGACCTGGCCCAACGGCTGCCACATCTGCGAGATCGAAATCGATCCACCGACTGGGGAGATCAGCGTGGTGGCCTACAGCTCGGTCAACGACGTTGGCCGAGTGATCAACCCGATGATCGTGCGCGGCCAGCTCGAGGGCGGCGCGGTGCAGGGTATTGGCCAGGCGCTCTACGAGCAGGTGGTGTACGACCACGAAACAGGCCAACCCGTGACCGGCAGCCTCATGGACTACGCCGCGCCGCGCGCCGACATCGTGCAGACCATGTTCCACATGGAAATGGACGAGTCGACGCCTTGCACCAACAACCCGCTGGGCGTGAAAGGCGTGGGCGAGCTGGGCACCATCGGCGCCACGCCGACCATCGTCAACGCGGTGGCCGATGCCTTCGCGCGCAACGGCTTTGCGGCCAGCGCGCCGCGCCTGCACATGCCGCTGAGCCCGGCGCGTGTGTGGCAGGCCATGCACACGGTGGATTGAAGAACCATGGCAACGATCTACAAGGAATTCATCGTCGAGGCCGACGTGGCGAAAGTATGGGACGCGCTGCGCGACTTTGGCGCCGTGCACACGCGCCTCGCGCCCGGCTTTCTGACCGATGCCAAGCTCGACGGGCAGGGCGCCCGCATCGTGAGCTTTGCCAACGGCTTGGTGGCGCGCGAGCTGCTCGTAGGCATCGACGAGCCAAACCGCCGCCTGGCCTACACCATCACCGGCGGCAAGGCGAGCCACCACCATGCGTCGGCGCAGGTGTTCGCGCATGGCGAAGGGCGCTCGCGCTTCGTGTGGGTCACCGATGTGCTGCCCGACGAATTCGCCGCCTACATCGCGCCGATGATGGACCAGGGCGGCGCTGCGATGAAGAAGACGCTCGAAAAGTAGAGCCTGCTGCCGGCTTAGAAATCTTCGAGCGGCAGGCCCACGTAGTTCTCGGCCAGCGCGGTGGAGGCGGCGTGCGAGTGCACCAGGTAGTCGAGCTCGGCTTCCTGGATCTTCTGGCCGAAGGCGCCGGTTTCCGGAAAACGGTGCATCAGCGACGTGAACCACCACGAGAAGCGCTCCGCCTTCCACACGCGGCGCAGGCAAAGGTCTGAATAGCGGTCGAGCGCGGAGGGCGTTTTCTCGCCGTAGAAGATCTCGAGCGCACGCGAGAGATACCCCACGTCGGCCGTCGCAAGGTTGAGACCCTTGGCACCGGTGGGCGGCACGATGTGCGCGGCATCGCCGGCCAGGAACAGCGAGCCGAAGCGCATCGGCTCGGCCACGAAACTGCGCAGCGGCGCAATGCTCTTTTCCAGCGAAGGCGCGGTCACCAGCCGCTCGCGCGCCTCGGGGTCGAGCCGTGCGCGCAGCTCGTTCCAGAAGGCTTCGTCGCTCCAGTTTTCGACCCGCTCCTCGGTCGGCACCTGCACGTAGTAGCGGCTGCGCGTGGCGCTGCGCATGCTGCAAAGCGCAAAACCCCGTTCGGTATTGGCGTAGATGAGTTCATGCGACACCGGCGGCACATCGGCCAATACGCCGAGCCAGCCGAAGGGGTAGATCTTCTCGTAGGTCTGGATCGCGTCCGCGGGCACGCTGGCCCTGCTCACGCCGTGGTAACCGTCGCAACCCGCGATGAAGTCGCATTCGATCTCGTGCGTTTGGCCGTCTTTCTCGTAGCGCACGCGCGGGCGCTGCGAATCGAAGTCATGAAGGCTTACGTTGGCCGCGCTATAGATGGTGGCCAGGCCTTCGGCCGAGCGTGCCTCCATCAGGTCGCGCGTCACTTCCGTCTGGCCGTACACCGTGACCTGCTTTCCGCCCGTGAGGCCGTGCATGTCGATACGGTGCCGCGCCCCCTTGAACAGCAGCTCGATGCCCTCGTGCGGCAGCCCTTCGGCCTTGGCGCGCGCAACGACGCCGGCGCGCGCCAGGAGATCCATGGTGACCTGCTCGAGCACGCCCGCGCGGATGCGCCCGAGCACGTAGTCGCCGCTCTGGCGCTCGACGATGATGTTGTCGATGCCGGCTTTGAAAAGCAGCTGCCCGAGCAGCAGGCCGGCTGGGCCCGCGCCGATGATGGCGACCTGTGTGCGCATGTTGATGTCTCCGATGGGTTTTCCGGAGCGTAGGGCGCGCGCGGCATGCTGGCGCGCCACTTGGCGAGGCTCTGTGCGATCATGCGAGCGGCTGCGCGATCATCGCGCAACACTTCTCAGTTAGACCAGATGACCATCGCCAAAGCCGACTTCATCGAGGGCATTGCCAAGGGAATGGCCGTGCTCGAAAGCTTCGATACCGAGCGCCAGCGCCTCAACGCCACCCTGGCTGCCGAGCGCGCCGGCCTCACGCGCGCCGCCGCGCGCCGGCACCTGCTCACGCTGGCCCACCTGGGCTACCTCGAGACGGACGGCAGCTATTTCTGGATGGCGCCCAAGGTGCTGCGCTTCTCGGGAAGCTACCTTGCTTCGTCGCGCCTGCCGCGTGCACTGCAACCCACGCTCAACCGACTTGCGGCACAAACCGGCGAATCGTTCTCGGCCGTGGTGCTCGACGGCGAAGAAGTGGTCATCATCGCGCGCAGCGGCAGCTACGGCACGCCGACGCGCGTGTTGGCGTACGGCTTGCACCTTGGCGCCCGGCTGCCGGCGCACGCCACCTCGACCGGGCGGGTGCTGCTCGCAGCCATGGCGCCCGCGCAGCTCACGCAATGGCTCAAGGGCCGCCACCTTGCGCGGCTCACGCCGCACACCACCACCCAGGCCCGCAGCCTGCGCCAGCTGATTTCGCGAACACGCAAGAGCGACTACTGCTTTGCCAGCGAAGAGCATGAGCTGGGCGTGCAGGCGCTCGCGGTGCCGCTGCGCGACATGCAAGGCCATACAGTGGCCGCGCTCAATGTGGTGCTCTCCGGCACGCGCTACCAGGAAGAAACGCTCCAGCGCGAGATGCTGCCTCTGCTCTTCGAGGCCGCGCGCGAGGTCAGGTCGCTGCTGTAGCCTGAACTTTCCGCGCCGCCGCTGCCTCGAACCTGAAAAACGGAACACAACAACCATGCGACTGCTGCTGCTGGAAGACGACGTGATGATCGGCGAGGCCGTGCTCGACCTGCTTCGGGCCGAGCAATACGCAGTGGACTGGGTAAAAGACGGCGACGCGGCCGAGTCCGCATTGCGCACCCAGCAATACGACCTGGTGCTGCTCGACCTGGGTGTGCCCCGCCGCGACGGGCTCGAGGTGCTGCGCAGCCTGCGCGCCCGCAAGCAGCGCATGCCCGTGCTGATTGCCACCGCGCGCGACTCGGTGCAGCAACGCATCGAAGGGCTCGATGCAGGCGCCGACGACTATGTGCTCAAGCCCTACGACCTGGATGAACTGCTGGCCCGCATCCGGGCACTGCTGCGCCGCGCGGCCGGGCGTGCCGAGCCGGTGTACGAGCACATGGGCGTGAGCATCAATCCCGCCACGCGCGAGGTTTCGGTGGCAGGCCAGCCGGTGATACTTTCGGCCCGTGAATGGGCGGTGCTCGAACCGCTGATCGCACGGCCCGGCATGGTGCTGTCGCGCGCGCAGCTCGAAGAAAAGCTCTACAGCTGGAAGGACGAAATCAGCAGCAACGCCGTAGAGGTGTACGTGCACGGCCTGCGCAAGAAGCTGGGTGCCGAACTGATCCGCAACGTGCGCGGCGTTGGCTACATGGTGCCCAAGGCATGATCCGCGCGCTGACGGGGTCGCTGCGCGCGCGCCTGCTGTGGTTTCTGCTCGCGGCCATTGTGCTGGCCGCCGGTGCGCAGGCGGTGGTCGCCTACCGCACGGTGCTGAAGGAGGCCGACGACATCTTCGACTACCACATGCAGCAAATGGCGCTTTCGCTGCGCGCCGGCCTGCCGCCCAGCGCGGCGGTGGGCGGCATAGGCAGCGGCGAGCAGAACTTCGAGTTCGTGGTGCAGGTGTGGACGGCCGACGGCGTGCGCATTTTCGAATCGGCCGAGCAGGCCGCATTGCCCCAATTGGCGGTGCTGGGCTTTGCCGACGTGCGTGCGCGCGGCACCACCTACCGGGTGTTCTCCATGCAGACCAGCGGGCTGGTCATCCAGGTGGCGCAAGACATGGCAGCGCGGCGCAACATGGCCGGCGCGCTGGCCTTGCGCACCATTGCGCCCGTGGCGCTCATGGCGCCGCTGCTCATGCTCATCGTGTGGTGGGTGGTGAGCCTTTCGCTCGCGCCCGTGGCGCGCGTGCGCACGCAGGTTGCATCGCGGCAAGCCGACGATCTTTCCGCCGTGAGCGAGGAAGGCCTGCCCGACGAGGTGCGCCCCCTGGTGCAAGAACTCAACCTGCTGTTCGACCGGGTGCGCCACGCTTTCGATGCGCAGAAGCACTTTGTGGCCGATGCCGCGCATGAGCTTCGCTCGCCGCTTGCCGCACTGAAGCTGCAGGTGCAGGGCCTGCAGCGCGCACCCGATGCCGCGGCGCGCGAAGTGGCCGTGAGCCGGCTGGTGGCGGGCATCGACCGCGCCACGCGGCTGGTCGAGCAGATGCTCGCGCTGGCCCGGCACGAGGCCAGCATGGCCGCGGGCGCCAAGCCAGAACCGATCGACCTTGCCGAAACCGCGCGGCTCGCCATTTCGGACGCGGTGGCGGCCGCGCAGGCACGGCGCATCGACATCGGCATCTCGCATGCGGACGCGGCCGCCGTGGTGAACGGCCAGCCCGAGGCGCTGCGCATGCTGCTGCGCAACCTGGTCGACAACGCCGTCAAGTACACGCCCGAAGGCGGGCGCGTCGACGTGGGCATTGCGGTGCAAGCCGGTGGCGTGGAGCTCAGCGTGGACGACAGCGGGCCCGGCCTGCCCGAAGAAGAGCGCGGGCGGGTGCTCGACCGCTTCTATCGTTCGGGCGAGCCGCAGGCGCCGGGCAGCGGCCTGGGGCTGGCCATCGTCAAGTCGATTGCCGACCTGCACGGCGCCACGGTGGCGCTCGCCGCGTCACCGAGCTTGGGTGGCCTGCGGGCAGTGGTGCGTTTTCCGGCCAGGGCCTGAGTTCTTCTCTCGAATTCGATCCGCGCTTTAAGGCGCGCTTAAGTCAGCGGGCCGACATTCCTCTCATCGTGTTTGCGTGCAGACGCATTGAAAGGAAAGCTAGAAATGAACACCCGCCTGACTTCTCCCTCCGCCCTGGTTCTTGCCCTGGCGACCGCCGGGGTGATCGGCGCCGTTGGTGCCGGCGCCTACACCAGTGCCGTGAGCGCGCCGACCAACGCCACACCCATCGCCGCAGCCCCCGCAATGGTCACGCTGCCCGACTTCTCCACCATCACCACGCGCGACGGCCCCGCGGTGGTCAACATCAGCGTGACCGGTACCGCCAAGGAGTCGGACGCCGAAGCCGCGGCCGAGATGCAGGGCGTCGACCCGGACGATCCGATGTTCCAGTTCTTCCGCCGTTTCCAGGGCCAGATGGGCCCGCGCGCACAGCAGCGCGATGTGCCGGTGCGTGCGCAGGGCTCTGGCTTCATCGTGAGCCCCGACGGCCTCATCATGACCAACGCGCACGTCGTGAAGGGCGCAAAGGAGGTCACCGTCAAGCTGACCGACCGCCGTGAATACCGCGCCAAGGTGCTCGGCGCCGACGCCAAGACCGACATCGCCGTGCTCAAGATCGATGCGAAGAACCTGCCCACGCTTGCGCTGGGCAACACCAAGGACCTGAAGGTCGGCGAATGGGTGCTGGCCATCGGCTCGCCCTTCGGTTTCGAGAGCACAGTCACGGCAGGCGTCGTAAGCGCCAAGGGCCGCTCGCTGCCCGACGACAGCTACGTGCCGTTCATCCAGACCGACGTGGCGGTGAACCCCGGCAACTCGGGCGGGCCGCTGCTCAACACGCGCGGCGAGGTGGTCGGCATCAATTCGCAGATCTACAGCCGCAGCGGCGGCTACCAGGGCGTGTCGTTCGCCATTCCTATCGACGTGGCCGTGCAGGTGAAAGACCAGATCGTTGCCACCGGCAAGGCCACGCATGCGCGTTTGGGCGTGGCGGTGCAAGAGGTGAACCAGGCCTTTGCCGATTCGTTCAAGCTCGACAAGCCCGAGGGTGCGCTGGTCTCCAATATCGAGAAGGGCGGCCCTGGCGACAAGGCCGGCCTGAAGGCGGGCGACGTGATCCGCAAGGTCGACGGCCAGCCCATCGTCTCGTCGGGCGACCTGCCCGCCGTCATCGGTCAGCAGACGCCGGGCAAGAAGGTCACGCTCGAAGTGTGGCGCCAGGGCGAGCGCCAGGAGCTTTCCGCCAAGCTCGGCGATGCGAGCGACAAACCCACGCAGGTCGCAAAGGCCGACAGCGCCGCGGGGCAGGGCAAGCTCGGCCTTGCGCTGCGTCCCCTGCAGCCGCAGGAAAAGCGCGAGGCCGCGATCGAGAACGGGCTGCTGGTCGAAGACGTTGCCGGTCCGTCGGCCATGGCCGGCGTGCAGGCGGGCGACGTGCTGCTGGCCATCAACGGCACGCCCGCCAAGAGCCTGGAGCAGGTGCGCGAAGTGGTGGCCAAGGCCGACAAGTCGGTCGCGCTTTTGATCCAGCGCGGCGAAGACAAGATCTTCGTGCCGGTTCGCATCGGCTGAGGTTCGCCGTCAGGCTTTTGCGCAGAACATGAGCTCATCGCCCGGCGGCCTTTCGGCGCACATCCTGCCCACGTCGGCCACCATGATCGGCGTGTGCATGACGGTGATGTCGATCGGTCACCTGGGCCCGCGCGACGACCTGCGGCTGGTCATCGACCGCATGCTGGCCATCGACGCACTGGTCTTCCTGGCCAGTGCGCTTCTGTCGTTCATCTCGATGCGGTCGCGCAAATCTGGAGCCCGCCTGGAGGCCTGGGGCGAGGTGGTTTTCATTGCCGGGCTTGCGCTGCTGGCGCTGGGCGCCGTGACGCTGGCGTTTGCCTTGCGCTGACGCGGAAGCCGGACGCTGCCGGCGCCGCGCAGCGAGCGCGCTTCAGGACTCTTTGTTGCCCGCGTCTTTTTGGGGAACTTGCGCGTCGAGCTCGTCCTTGAGGCCCTTGTCCCCGCGCAGGGCCATGTAGAGCACGGCCCCCAGGCCGATCACCGCGACGGAGATCAGAGCGAAGAGCCCTCCGCCAAAGGCCCACCACCAGAACAAACCGCTTGCAACAAGAAGCAGCGCAACCAAGAGTAAAGAATTCAAGTGCATGGACCAAGCCGATAGTACATTGGCGGTAATGTACGCGGCGTTACTGTTTAGCGGCTGACTCGCGCTCTGGGATATACCCTCTTTTTGCGATATTTCGCGTGCGTGGGGGTGGCCTGTAGCGGGCTTCACGGGTTGCGTGGCGGTTCGATGTCATAGGCCTCGCGCAGGTTTTCAAGCTGCTCCCGCGCCACGCGAAAGCACTCCTGAAGCTGCTCCGCCGTCGGCTCCGGATAGCCCGGCGGTGGCTGCAGCGCATTGCCAAGACGTTCCCACGCCGCTTCCCAGGCGAGCTTCAAGAGGGCGCGCGCATCCGAAGACCTCGACATCATCTTCCTCCGGTTTTTTTGATGGGATCAATGATGCGGGCGCGGCCCCAAGATTCAAGAGGGGTGGGGTAGCCCTCCAGGCTTCGGCAACGGCCTCCGGCAGCAGCTGAAACTCCACCTGGCCAACGGCCATGGCGGCGCGTTCGCGCTGTACGGCAAGGTGCAGCAGCGCAAGCGTGCAGATCACCGCCGCCATTGCGGCAATCACCCACCAAAGAGCCCTTGTCGCTTGCGAATCGGGGCCGTTTCTCTTGTCGCGATCTTCCATCTCAACCTCCTAATCGAGAACGGAAGATCGAGTTGTTTCAAAATTGCAGATGTCAGACAAAGCCGCGACTGTTTGTAACGCGGCTACCGCGCAAGGGCTTGCCTTGAAGCGGGCCCGGCGAGTTACGCCGAGCCCGCAAGGGTCGTTCAGCTTCCGCCGAACACCTCGATCTCCACGCGGCGGTTCGGCGCCAGGCAGTCGATGAGCTCTGCGCGCCTGGTTTGCGCGCATTGCACCTTCGGTTCGGATTCGCCCTTGCCTTGCACCCGCACGGTCTGCGCCGGCACGCCGGACTGCGCCAGATAGTTGCGAACGGTGTTGGCACGCGCCAGCGAAAGGGCGTTGTTGTAGGCGCTGCTTCCCAGGCGGTCGGTATGGCCCGTCACCCTGACGGCATCCACCGACTTGACGCTGCTCTTGATCTCGCCCGCCAAGGTCTCGAGCTTGCGCCGGCCCTCGGGCAGCAGGTCGGCCAGCGCGCTGCCATCGAAGCGGAAGAGTCCGTCGGCACCCAGCGTGATCTTGCGCGGCGGCGCAGCCGGGGCCGCACTGGCCGGCCGTTCGGCCACGGGCACCGCACGCGCCGCCAGCACGTCGCCGCAGCCGGCGGGCAGCCAGTGGAAGGTCTGCGCCCTGAAGTCCTTGTCGAAGATCACCTTGTATTGGCAGGTGGTCACGCCGCCGCCCGCTTTGCGAAAGTGAAAGATGTAGTCCCACTCGCGCGGGCTCGCCACGCCTTCGCGAAAGTGCGGGCGACCGAGCAGATCGAACAGCTGGTCTTTGGTGACGCCTGGCGCCACGGCGCGCAGGTTGTCCAGGTTGGGAAACGTGCCTTCCTTGAGCCAGGCGTCGTTCTCCACGCTGGGGAAGACCACTTCGGTGGCCTTGCCGTCGTCGGTGATGCCCTTGCTCACGTAGGAGCTGCAGCCTTGCAGAACCAGAACGGCGGCGGCTCCCAGTGCGACGGCCGAGAAGCGATGGATTTGTGTTTTCGTCATGATGATGTTGTTCCTCTTGTTTCGGGCCGTCGGCTTACCAATGGAAGCCAGCACCGGCCGCCACGCCAACCTTGCCGCGCGAGTTGGCCGAGCCGCTGAACTTGACCACCCAGCGGCCGTTGTCTGAGAGCTTCGACACGCCCAGGGCAAGGGCTGCCTGGCCGTCGAAGCCCGCGACACCCGCGGACACCATGCTCTTGCCCGGGATGTAGGCCTGCGGCATGTTGGCCATTGCCATCGCACCCGCGGCACCGGCGCTGGCGTCCTTGGCAATGCTGCGGATCTCGCCGCCCAGCGAGTTGACGCGCGCATCGGTGTAGGCGTTGGCACCCGCGATGCCGGCGTTCAGCTGGTTCACGTTGACCGCGTCGGTGCCGGCCACACCGGGTGCCACGTTGTGCACAGTCACCGGGCCCGTCGCGCCGCCGCCGCCCATGCTCACGCTGTTGTAGTTGATCGAGCCGTCGGGGTTGGTGTCGTACTTGACGGTCGACTGGTCGATGGCCGCAACCACGCCTTGCACCCCGCGCAGCTGCGACACGTTGACCGCGTCGCTGTCGGCCGTGCCCGCCGCCACGCCGGTGATCTGGCGGAACTGCCCGTTGGCCGCATCGCCCACCGACACCGCCGCCAGCGTGCTGGTCGTCGCGCCGATGGCGATTCGCTGCGCATCGGTCGCCGTGGGCGGCACGAAGCCCGCCACTCCCGCCGCGGTGGAGGCCACGGAGCCCGCGCCCAATGCCACGCCGCCCGCTTGCGTCACGCTGCTGCCTGCGCCCAGTGCCACGCCCTGGATCCCGGCGGCCGACGCATTGGTGCCCATTGCAATCGAATCGGCCAGATGCGACGTAGCGCCTTGGCCGATGGCAATGCCGCCCGGCGCACTTTGCTGCACGATGGCGCCGTTGCCGATGCCAACGCCGTTGTTGCCGTTGACCACCGTCTGCGGCCCGACCGCCACCGACTCGGCGCCAATGGCCAGCGAATCCGCCGCCGTGGAGTTGGCGTGGAAGTACAGCGTGGGCGTGACGGCAAACGATTGCAGCGCACCGCTGAGCTGTCGCACCGTGACTGCGTCCTGCGACTGCGTGCCGTCGGCCACATTGGTGATCTGGCGGTAGCTGGTGGCGCTGCCGACCGAGAGCGCGCCAAGCAGCGTGCGGTCGGTGGTGTTGTATTCGATCAGGCTGCTGCCGGCCGGAATGGTGCCGGTCGAGGGCGCCACGAAGCGGTCGGAAACCGATCCCGAGCCGAGCGCGACGCCGCCGTCGACCGTGGCCGCCGCATCCTTGCCCGACGCGATGGCGTCGGCGCCGGTTGCGCCCAGGTTGTCCTCGTTACCGCCGCCGGTGGACTTGACGCTGTAGTACCTGATCTTGTTGGCTGTGACCGTGCTGCTCAGGTTCTCGATCGACTGGTTGGTGGCGAACAACTGGCTGCCGTTGATCGCGTCGGTCGAGTCGATTGCGACCCGGCCGGCTGCCACGTTGGTGATGGTGCGTTCCGCTCCTACCGCGCCCACGCTGACCGTGCTCGTCGGGGTTGTGCCAGCGAAGTTGTAGGTGATCCCGTCGATCACCGTGCTGGCCGTTTGGACCGTCGGTCCAGTTGTCGAGCCAGAGCCGAGCGCGATGTCACCGGCATTGTTGGCCACCGCATTCGGGCCGATGGCAACGGAGTTGATTCCCACGGCGCTCGAGTCGGGCAGGACGGAGTTGGCGTGGAAGTACTTGATGCCTGCACCGTTGTTGATGTCGCCGATCTGGCTATTGAGGTTGTTGATCGAAGTCGTGTTCAACGTCACCTGCTGGTTGGTGGCGAACAGCTGCGAGCCGTTGATGGCGTCTGTCGAGTCGATTGCGAGCCGTCCGGCCGCAACATTGGTGATGGTTCGCTCTGCATTCAGCGCACCCACGCTGACCGTGCTCGTCGGCGTGGCCCCAGCGAAAACATAGGGATTGCCGCCGATCGTGGCGCCTGATGTGCCAACTGCCTTGGAGGTTGTGGAGCCGAAGCCCAGCGCCACATCGCCTGCATTGTTGGCCACTGCGTTCGGGCCAATGGCGACGGAATCGGTGCCCAGGGCCTGCGAGTCGGGCAGGGTGGAGGTGGCGTGGAAGTACTTGATACCTGCGCCGTTGTTGATGCCGCCAATCTGGTTGTTGAGATTGGTGATCTGGGTCGAGTTCAGGTCCACCTGCTGGTTGGTGCCGAACAGTTGCGAGCCGTTGATGGCGTCTGTCGAGGTGCCGGAAATTCGGCCGGCCGCCACGTTGGTGATGGTGCGTTCCGCCCCCGGCGCGCCAACGCTGACCGTGCTCGTCGGATTGATGCCGAAGAAGTTATACGGATTTCCGCCGATCACAATACCCGTCGTGGCGACTGCCGTGTCTGTCACCGAACCCGAGCCCAATGCCACGTCGCCAGCGTTGTTCGCCAGCGCCGTATCACCAAATGCAACCGCGCCCGCCGCCAGTGCCTTGCTGGTGCTGCCGATAGCGACGCTACCTTGGCCGACCACCGTGTTCTGGTAGCCGATACCGACCGCGCCCTGCGCCGCCGTGCCGGCCGTGCCGACCGCTTGGCCGCCACCGCCCACCATGTTGGTGTTGCCCATTGCCACGGAGCCGTTGCCGGTGGCCGTGTTGTCCAAACCGCTCGCGATTGCGCCATTGCCGGTGGCGGTGTTCGGGTCGCCGATTGCCACTGCGCCGTTGCCGCTGGCAACGTTGCCGGAGCCGATGGACACCGAGCGACCGCCCGTGGCCGTAGCGTTGGTGCCGATAGCGACCGCCTCGGCCGAATCGGCCCGGGAATTCCTGCCGACCGCAATGGTGTTCGCAGCCGAGGCGGTGGCCAGACGGCCGACCGCAATTGCTTCCGTTTGGGTGGCGGACGATTCGCCGCCAATGGCGATGGCATCGCCGGCTGCGGCGTTCGCGCCGGCTGTGGCGTTGCCGCCCAATGCCAGAGCACCGGCGGCCGAAGCGCGCACGGCAGTCGCGGCATTGGTGCCGCCCGAGCCCAAGGCGGTGGCATTGGCGGCAGTTGCGGCCGCTCGGGTACCCATCGCAACTGCGTCGGCGCCGGCCGCGCGTGTTGCAACCCCCATGGCGACAGAGCGCGCTTGGGACGCCTCCACATCCGTGCCGACAGCGATGGCGCCCTCCGCAGTTGCGCCCGCTCCTGCGGCCGTGCGCGCACCGAGGTTGATGGAATTTATCTCGGAGGCGATCGACTGGAAGCCGATCGCGATGCCGTTGCGGCCGGCTGCGCTGGCGTTGGTGCCTTGTGAGATGGCATCCAGTGCGGAAGCAGTGGCGTTGTTGCCGATGGCGATCGCCCTCTCCAGACTCGCATTCGCGTTCACACCGATCGACGTCGTTGCGCTGGCCGCGACGCCGATACCTGCATTGGTGCCGATGGCAATGTTGTCGTCGCCGCTGACCAAGCTGCCTGCCGCAGCCTTCAAGGTGCCGTCGTAGGCGACCGAGCCGTCGCCTGTGCCGAGGGCGAGGTTGCGCGCACCTGTGACGCCCGAACCCGCGCCGCGCATCACGCTCGCCGTGCCTCCGCCCAAGGCGGTGTTGAGGGCGCCGGTGACCAGCGTTCCGGCTGCAACACCCACTGCGACCGAACCTGTGTTGGCAATCGTCGAGCCAGCGCCGGCGCCTTGGCCGACCGCAACTGTGCTGGTACCGGCAGCGATCGCTTGCGCTCCCAGCGCAAGCGAACTATTCCCTTGCGCCTGAGCGGCGTTTCCGACGGCAGTGGATGCGTCGTTGCTTGCCGCTGCCAGTCGGCCGGCGGCGAAAGAATTGTCACCGCTAGAGCTAGCGCCAGAACCTATTGAAGCGGAGTTTCCGCCGCTGGCGCTGGCGAAAGAACCCACTGCGGTGGCGCCGGCTGCAGTGACCGCGGCGGCTGCACCAATTGCAGTCGCATTGGTGTTACTCGCGGTCGTCAGAGGCCCCACTGCGGTGGCATTGATCCCTGTGGCATCGGCCGAATGACCCATTGCAGCGCTACCTTGTTGGGTTGCAGTGGACTCAAGGCCCATTGCCACGCTGAATTGGCCCGTAGCTTTGCTTCGGCTGCCAACCCCAATCGCATCGGCCTGACTGGCAGTCACGTCCGTGCCGATCCCGATGGCGCCCTCGACCAGCGCGCCGGTCCCTGCAGCGGTGCGAGCGCCGAGATAGACCGAGTTGACTCCAGCGGCAATGGCTCCGGCGCCAACAGCCACACCATTGAATCCTGTACTTGCGGCACCGCTGCCCACTGCGACCACGCCCTCCGCCGTGCCAACGGCTTGCACCCCCAAAGCAACCCCGAACTTTCCAGTGACTTGCGACTGGAGGCCAATGCTGATGGCCGCCGCGCCGCTGGAAGTCACGTCTGTGCCGATTGCAATGGAACTCTCGGTCAATGCACCTGTCCCGGGAGCCGCGCGCGCACCCAGGTAAAGGGCGTTGGTCGCAGAAGCAATGGCGCCGTAGCCGAGAGTCGTCGCATTTATCCCCGTACTCAACGCGTTGAAACCTATTGCAGTGGCTCCGGCGAAAGTCGCTTGGGACTGAAAGCCCGCGCAAGTCGAGCTGCCGCTATAGAAGTTGAAAGGCGACGCAGTGCAATCCACCTGCGCCTCTGCCCACGAGCTCCATCCCAAACCGCTTAACGCCAGTAGCGCAGTCAAGACCCCTTTGCGCAGGCGTCCTGGTGGAAGCGACGCAAGCGCGTTACCTGCAGCAGAACCTGCGACGCAACTTCCATTGCGCTTGCCTCGCGCGCTGGTGGTCTCTGGCGCCGCAACCCAGGCCTCGAGGGATTCGTTCCAAAGCGAGCGATAAGTAGTGTTCATTTGCCCCATCCATGCGTATAAAAGTTTTAATGAGCGACCGTTGGTCGCTCAACATTTGCAAAATTATGAAATATCGTTTTGCAAACAAATCTTAGAAGAGGGGCAGGGCGTTGCAACTGTCAATGTCTCGTTTTGGAGTCATCTTGCGGAATTGATAATAAATTCCAATCGCGAACAAATCGTCAATAGTAATACAAAGTTACTGTCAGAATTAAATTTATACATGCACCAATTTGGAGTTGTAGAAATTCGCCTGTCATCCAAGAGCTATCGTTTCTTGGGCGCTCTCTATGCGGGCAGACAACGTGCCGAATGGCCGCTTGCCGTTGATGAGCTCGTCTCAGAGAGGTTAGATCGCGCCGGGCCTGGTGGGCGGGGAGGGGGCTTCACCTTCCAGCCCGCGTCTGATAATTAAAAGGAGATCGATGTATTGCAAATATGCAATCGAAACTGCTGTCGCTGTGTTTGTTCTTGGGGTTTTATTTTTATTCGCGAGCAGTGTTTTCTAAAACATGCTACTGATGAGTTGCTTGTGCACGTCAAAGACAAGCCCGACTTCGCATCATCTCGAATTGGCATCCGAGGTGTGAACTTATGATTTCAAATGAGTGTCGCCGGCTTTAATAAAGCCATAAAGGATGGCAATTGGGTTCGGTCCATGGACTGCGCACGTCTGGCCGGGTTGAATTTGTCGCGTGCGGTGTCGGAGTGGCGCAGACACCGGGCAACGTTCTGTTGCGTCCAAGAAGAAGCTTCTTCGGGCGAGCCGAAGCTGTACAAACATACAGTACAATTGCCGGGCCGGTCTCCGGCCCCCAAGTCGGCCATGTCCGACAACCGGGCCGGCGCTCCAAACCTAATTTGCCGTTGCCCCGATCCTTGGTTCTTCCTCTCGGGGCCCTTGACGTGGCGACATCGTCAGGGCTTCCGCCCAGCCTTCGGGCTGGGCTTTTTTTTGCCTGGCAGGGCGATCAGATCGCCCGCCATCCGTTCAGAACGACCAGTTCAGGTTCACCTTGAACCCATGGTCCTGCAGCCGGTCTCCAAACTGGCCCGAGTACGAGGCATTCAAGGCCAGGTTCGGGCGCAGCTGGGTTTCAATGCCGGCTTCGAGCACCGCCACATCCTTTGCCAGCGGAACACCCGACAGCGTGAACGGCACACTGCCGGCAAACGCGTGGGTGCTCGTCGGCGTCGCGCCGCCGAATGCATGGCGCCAGCCCAGCGTGCCGCGCAGGCGAATGCTTTCGCTGGCCTGCATGCTTGCACGCACGCCAATGGTCGAGAAGGTTGCATCCGTGCGGCCGCCGTAGCCATACAGCGCGGCAAGGCCGCCTTGCTCGACGAACGCATCGCTGCGCAGCCGCACATGGGCCAAGCCCGCAAAGGGCTCCAGCGTGGCGGCGCCCAGGTCGATGCGATGGCCCAGCTCGCCAAAGGCTTGCGTCGTGCTGCTGTCGTACTTGCCGGCGAGGCTGCCCGAAAAGCCTGCAAAGGCGACCGAGCGGCTCGTGTCCGTCTTGTTCCAGCTGTGGCTCACGCCCAGTCGCAGCGCCGTGGCACCCGTGGCGCCCCATTGGGTGCCGCCATAAACGCCGAGGTGATAGCTCTCCGTCTTGCTGCTGCTGTTGCGCGCGCTGGTGTCCGCGCTCGCGCGGCTGTAGCCGCCCAATGCGCCCACGCGCCAGCCCGCGGCAATGCCCGTGTCCGCACCGACGAAGAACCCGCCGATGTCGCGCTTGAGCTTGGCCGCGTTGCCGTCGCTGTCGATGCGGCCCCACGAGCCGAACACCTGCGCCCAGCCCGCGCGCGCCTGGCTGTCCTCAGGCGTGCAGCCGGTGCCAGCCCGCATCGGCTTCTGTGCTGCACCGCTTGCCGCGCTGCCGGGTGCGCATGCCGCGCTGCGCAGCCGGTCGATTGCGGCTTCGCGCACAAAGCGGCTGTCTTCCAGCGCCGCCGTCTTCGAAGAGGCATGAATATCTGCCGACAGCTGGTTCAATGCATCGCGCGCTGCAAAGTCGTTGGGTAGCCACGCTACGGCAGTGGAGAGCGGGTTGCTGCCCGGCAAAGTTTCCAGCGCGCCACCAACCGCCACCTGGTTCGGCGTGGTCGCAGGTTCGGTGAAGCTGCGTGTCTTTTGGGCCAGCAGGTAGACATGGTTCGCGTCGTAGGTGTCGATCACGCGCACGAAGGCGCTTTCGGTGTCGCCCGTCAGGTTGTAGGTGCCGATGACGCCGCCATCGGCGCTGAGCACTGTGTAGCGGGTGCCAATCCCGAAGCTGCCGCTGCCGGCGCGAACCACATTGAGCTGCGCGCCGCTTGCAATGCTGGCGCTGCCGCCCACGCGCAACAGGTCGGAGGCGGTGGACGCCGGATCGACTTCAACCTGGTAGGTCGAGCCCGCGAACTGGGTGAAGTTGCCGTTGATGCTGAGCGTGCCGATGGAATTGCCCGGTGCGACCGTGCCGTTCACCGTGGCGCTGCCGCCCACAGTGCCCGAACCCTGGAGCCGGCCCGTCGCCAGCACGCTCATGGCGCCGCCCAGCGCGCCGTTGACTGCCAGCGTGCCGGCCTCCACTGTGGTGGTGCCGGCAAAGGCCGCGCTGTTGCCGGTGAGGTTGGTCATGCCCGTGCCGACCTGGCGAATGCCGCCGCTTCCGGAGATGTCGCCGCCCAGGTCGAGGCGGTTGGCGCGGTTGAAGACGAACGTGCCGTCGTTCACCACGTTGCCGACGATGGAGCCCGACGTGCCGCCGTCACCCAGCTGCAGCGTGCTCGTGGCGCTGATCGCCGTGCCGCCGGTGTAGGTGTTGGTGCCCGTGAGCACCTGCGCGCCGCCCGCGAGCGCCAAGCTGCCCGTGCCTGCGATGGCGCCGCTGAAGGTGTCCGCGGCGGCGGTCAGGGTGAGGGCCTTGCCGCCGAGCATGACGGCGCCGCTGCCAGAGAGGCGCTGCACGCTGGTGCCCGCCGCGCTCACGCCGGAGATATCGAAGGTGCCATCGGCGATCACCTGGCTCGAAGTGGCCACCGAGCCGGCACCGGCAAGCGCGAGCGTGCCGCCTCCAATCGTGGTGCTGCCGGTGTAGCTGTTGGCACCGGTGAGCACCATCGTGCCGCCGTTCACGGTCAGCTGGGTGTTGCCGCTGATCGTGCTGTCGATCTGCGCCGTGCCCGAGTTCATGGTGACGCTGTTCATGCCGGTGATGGCAAAGGCCGCGCCGTGGGTGAAGCTGTTCGTGCCGAGGTTGAAGTTCAGCGCGTCGGCGCCATCGCCGGTGAGGTTGCCGGCGATGGCGCCGCCTGCGATGTTCAGGGTGTCGGTGCCGCCGCCTAGCAGCACGGCGCCGGTGAGGGTGCCGGCCGTGGTGATGGTGGTGTTGCCGCCGATCTCGTCGATGCCATCGCGGTTGAGGTCGCCGTCGCGCAGCGCCACGCCGGAGGCGCCTGCGGTGATGGTGGCGCCTTCCCCGATGTTGACGATACCGCCGCCCGCCCCCGCCGTGTGGATCGCGGCACCGAAGCCGCTGCCGCCGCTGACGATGCTCCCGTCCGTCACTTCAACGACGTAAGTGCTGTTCTTGCTCGTAGCCAGGATGCCGTCGCCATTCTTGCCGGTTGCGCTGACCGTGCCGCCCGTCATCGCCACGCGCGCTTGGCCGCTGCCCGCCGATTCGACCCACAAGCCGGCGCCACCGCCGGCAACCACCTTGCCGCCGGACATGCGGATTTCGGAGAAGCCTGTGCCGCCCGTGAAAGGGTTGCCAACGCGCACGGCGTTCCCTGTTCCCGATTCGATCGATCCGCCGTTGATCGCGGCGGTGACGTTGCCGGCTTTGCTCCCTGAGACAAAAACGGCGTATCCACTTGCATTCCGGATCAGTCCACCATTCAGCGTGAAGTGTGAATCCCCGTTGCTGCTCATCTGCACCGTCGGGTTGCCGCCGTTTGAGTTGAGAGAACCGGCATCCATCGTGAAGGTCGAGGACCCGGTAGCCCGCCCGTTGCTGATGAGCACGGCTGAATTGGTTGTGGTCGTGATCGAGCCGAAACTTGCGGCATTGATGACCAGGTCGGCGTGCGTCGTACCGGTCAAGGCCTGCAGTCGCAACCCGATAGTCCCTCCGACGGTCGTGGCTGGGTTGTTTAAATTGAGGGTGAATGAGTCGATCAGGTTGTTGTAGTTGATCGAGCCCGGGTAGTTGGCATTCGAGCAGTTGATCGTGTCCGCCCCGGCCACTTCGGCTCCGCACTCATTGAAGGCATGCGCCATCTGCGGTGCCGCCGTAAAAAGCGCCACTGCGAGGGCAATGGCCGACACAGGGAAAGCTGCAGCACCAACCGGCGCTGCGTTGCGCGGCGCTGCGGCCGGGCGCTCGTTCTTCTTGGAATCGAGACGCTTGAGCCCCGCATTGCCTTCGCACGATGTCATCTGAAAACTCCTAGAAACAGAAGCTCAGATCATCACGTGCTGAAACCGTTCTTACAACCAGACACGTATGTGGAAAATACTAACGTGTGTGATTTTCTACGCGCAATGTGGGTGGATCAAGACAGTCGCACCAACCGTGTGCACTAGTTCTGATCGCTTTTGATGGTTCTTCTTCGGTCAGGCTCGCGCGTGGTCTGTCGTGTCCTACAGCGCGCGGTCGAGACCCCGCCCCGCCCGCGCTCTAGTTAGGTCGCTTTCGACGACGCTGTCGATGCACCGTGAATCCAAACACGGCGGGCCTGCGCGGTTCATCCGGCAACGTTAGCGTGGCGACGAGATACGACGCCTCTGAGCGCTGTTCTGCGGAGGATCGGGGCGAAGGAAAGGGCGGCCGTCGCGGGGGCAAATCCGGTTTGGGTTCGGGGAAAACCTAATTTCCTAATCTGGGCAGCGAAACGGGCCGCAAACCCGCGTGGCGCCTGGTGCTGGGCAGGTTAGGTCTCACCCTGATCTGACCTAACCTAAAACCTAATTTTTTGCTAAGTACTTGATTTATATGGGTTTAGTTCTCGGCCCCGATCAGAGTGCGCAACCCTAATCTGGTTAGGTCTAGGTTAGGAAAAAATTAGGTTTCTTAAAACAGCCGAAACCCGCATGGATAAAGGCTTCGCGGCCGTTCGGTGCTAGTGAATTAGGAAAGTTAGGCTTCCCCCGAACCCTCACCGGAATTCTGGTGAGAGTCGGCGCGCCAACGATGCGCGTGAGAGTCATGGGCGAACATCCCCGATCACAAGAACCGGTCGAAAGCAGGCAGATCAGATCTGAGGGGCGCGTGCTCACGGGGCCTAGTCACCCCCGGTGACGTGCTGGCCGCTATGGCAGAAATTTGATTGCCGCGAGAAGAACTTCCGCCGAAGTGACGAATGTTGACATTCCGCTCCGGCAGGTCCGCATACAACATCTCCTCAAACTTCAGGGAGATAGTGATGAGTCAAATGGCCGTGATGGTGAGCGAAGAGGTTCCCGGTGAATTCCGCTTCTCGCTCTTGGGCTCGGTAAAGGGCTCGCGCGGCGTGCTGAGCTTCCGGCCGTTCGTGTCTGATCAGACAGCACACCAAAGCGCGATGGAGGCTTGGATCGCAGGTGCGTGTGCAATGGCCGATCACCTGGTTCGGCCATCCGCGCCCAAAGGAACTGACGACGGCTTGATCGTGGGGCATTCGCCCATACACGCTGGCGTGCATTCGGCGGCTTAAGGCGGCAGCGACGGCCGCCAAGCTGAAGAGAACAGCGCTGGTGCGTTGTTCCAAAAGAGACCTAGAGGCTCAAACAGCTGCGCGCTCGCGCAGTATCTCGACGGGTCCGATACCGCTATAGACGATCTCATTGGTCTTCAGCGAAGTGACCGTCCAGCGATCACCGGGTGTCACCTTGTAGTCGCCTGGTGCGAGCGGCAGCTCGCGGTCTTCGTGCACCTTGCTGCCCAGCCACGAGGGCGTGCGCAAGATGGTGGCGGGCTCAGGGAAAAATTCACTTTGGCTCATGGCCTATTGTCGCGGCCGCCTCGAGCAACTTCTGCGAGAGGGCGCCAGGCAGGCTGTGCACTTCGCAGTACCAGACCTGGTAGCACCATCGTCCATTGACCTGCTCAGTCCCGGCAAAGCTGATGGTGTCGAATGCGCAGGCGACCACCTCGGGCCGCCAGAGAATGCCCAGGGGGGGCGGCATGGTGTCTGGGCGCGCCTCCCACAGGCCGAGCTGCGGCCTGCCTTCAATGTCTTGCAGCGTCAGCATTCCGCATAACCATTGCTGGTCAACGAACTCCCGCTTGCTCAGCCGCGTGCCACCGCGGTATCGGGGTTTCATCTTCACGCGCATAACAATCTCACTCGCCGGCGCGCGGCTTCGGCAGCAGCGCCGGAAACCCGTGCATCACTGCACGTATGTGGTCACCGGCGTTCCGGTCCCAATCGCCGTATTGGTCGCCGATCCGGGCGCACCTGCCCGACACCAGATCGGCAAACGCCAGCAGGGTCGGACGCAACGGCTCACCCTCTGCTAGCTCGCCGGCGCGGCGCGCCATCTCGGCGAGTTCTTCTTCAATGGGAGGCTCTGGCATCGCGGGGCTTAGTACCTTTGTACTGTACAAATATACAGTATTTTGGCGATAATAGGCTCCATGGAAAACGTGCCTGCAACCCTTTGGATTGCCGCCTGCGCGCATCGGCTGCAGCAACAGTGGCATACCGTCGATCCTCTTGAGCTGGAGGATGTCGCACGCGATTTGTGGCGCGACGAACGCCTCCGAGCTATGCCGCCCGACGAAGCGGCGGTGGATTGGCTGAGGCCAATCACCGAGTGACACAGCGGGACAGGGGCATAAAAATTCGCATATGTGCACCCGCTACATCAGCCCAGAGCAACGTGAGATCGAAGCGTTCTGGAGGATCGATCGAAGGTCCAACCGCCGTAAGGACTGGCAGAACCTGCTGACCGTGTTTCCGCTGTCGCTGGCCAGCTTCATCCGGCGTGCCGATGAAGTGGACTACGCGCGCGAGCTCGTGGTGGGGCAGTGGGGAATGATCCCGCCCTGGTCGAAGTCGAATGTGCCGACCACCGCGCGCGGCACGCGCCTGAGCACCGTCAACGCGCGAGTCGAAGGTATGGAGAAGGCGCCAACCTACAAGAATGCCTGGGCCCGCGGCAAGCGCTGCATCATCCCGGCCACCAGTTTCGATGAGCCGAACTGGGAGACGGGCAAGAACGTCTGGTGGCGCTTCCGGCGCGCCGATGGTGCACCGTGGGGACTGGCTGGACTTTGGGACACCTGGACTGACAAGGAAACGGGCGAGGTCTGGGACAGCTACACGATGCTGATGCTGAACGCCGACGGCCATCCACTGATGGGCCGAATGCACAAGCCCGATCCAACGCTGCCGCCCGATCAGCAAGACAAGCGCAGCGCGGTCCCGATCGAGGCGCACGACTTCGACCGCTGGCTCACCTGCACCGTCGACGAAGCGAAAGAAATGCTGAAGGTGCCACCGCTCGAATTGTTCGACGCGGGGCCGGTGGAAGCGTAAGCCCGCTGAACGTGCTGGAAGAGGAAGTGCGAGGCACTGCACGACAGCTCGCTTCCTGACCGGCCAACCACTGGATATTTGGCACTTGCCAAATAAGACGCCTAAAAAGGAAATGCCCCGCTACCTTTTAAGTAGCGGGGCATCCAGAGGCCTTGCGGCTTGTAGTGGCTCCTCGACCTGGGCTCGAACCAGGGACCTACGGATTAACAGTCCGGCGCTCTACCAACTGAGCTATCGAGGAACAAGCCTCAGATTATAGCGTGATTTTTTGGGCCTTTCGAACCCGCGCATGCGACCGCAATAAATTTCTGAAGATTTTTTTGAGCGGCGCTCACAGCGACACGGTCAGGCCAAGGCGCAGCGTGCGCGGCGCGCCCGGAAACAGGTACACATGGCCGAACTGGTAGGGCGATTCTTTCCAGTAGCGGCGGTCGAACAGGTTGTCGACGGCAAGGCTCCAGCTCGTCTGAACACCGCGCACTTTTGTGTCGTAGCGCAGCACCGCATCGACTCGGGTCCATGAGGGCAGGGTGATCGAACCGTCGGGCAGCACGTTGCGCCGGCCTTCGTGCGAAAGCTGCCCCAGCACCTCGAGGCCCGGCACCGACGCAACGCGGTACGCAGCCTGCGCGCGCAGCACCTGCTTGGGCACGTTGGTGGGCCATTGGCCGTTGATGGCGGGCTCTGCGGTGCTGCCGCGGAGCTTGGCATCCATGAGCGTGACGCTGCCGCCAAGGCGCCAGGGGCCGGTGTTCCATTGCGCGCCCGCCTCGAGGCCGCGGTGCACCGCGCTGCCGTCGTAGCGGCCGTCGCACGGCGTGGTGCCAAGCCGGTTGCAGGCGTCGAGGTTCGTCATCGGGCGCTTGATGTCGAACCACGCAAGCTGCCAGTTGAAGACATCGTTGCCGCCCTTGAGCCCAAGCTCCCATTGGCGCGAGGTGAGTGCGGGCAGCGCTTCACCGGCGTTGGTGTATTGCGAGCTCTTGTTCGGCACGACCTGCGACTCCACGCCCTTGCCCCAGCTTGCATATGCCAACAGCCCGGGCTGGATGGCGTAGCTGGCCGCAACCCATGGCGTGGTGATGCCGTCCTTGTAGCCGGTCGGGCGCGAGCCGTCGGTGCGAATGCTGTCGCGGTCGAGCCGCGTGTGGCGCAGGCCGACCCAGGTGGTGAAGCGGCTGTTCCAGCGAATGGCGTCCTGCACCGAAAGCTCGGTCGAGCGTTCGTCGCGGTTGGTGTTGGCGTCTGTGAGCGTCGGGTCCGGAGGCACGATGGCGGTCGCCCAGATGTTGCCGGTGCCGACGTAGTTGTAGGCCTGGTCTTGAAAGCGATTGCGCACGCGGCTTGCGAGCAGGCCGAAGCCGAGCTCATGCCGCACGCCGCCGGTCATCACGTTGCCCTTGAGGTTCAGGCTGCCGGCGGTTTGCGTGCGCCGCTCGTTCTCGCTTCGAAAGTCGTAGAAGTCGAAGGTGCCGTCGGAGCAGTAGCGGTCGTAGTTGCCTTCGGCGCCGCAGCCGAAGGCATAGGCCAGGCGGTCATCGGTCTTGAGCCGCTGCTGGCCGATTTGCGCGCTCCAGCGCCAGTCGGCATTGATCGCCTGGCTGAAGCGCACGCTGCCGGTGAGCGCGTTGAACTCCGAAGGCTGCGACCACGGCTGGTTGTTGAGGTTGATCTTCGGATCGACCGGCGCAGGCAGCGTGTTACCCAGCAGGCTGAAGCCGTTCTGGCTCGGCTGCGTCTTGTGGCTGCGCTCGATTTCGAATTCGAGCACCGAGTCGCGCGTGATGCGCCAGTCGCCGGCCAGCGAAAACATGTTGCGGTTGCCGTCGAGGTTGTGCGTGAGCGGCTTGAGGTTTTCATTCACCACGTTCAGCCGGTAGCCGAACTCGCGATTCGCACCAAAGCGCCCGCCAAGATCGAGCGCGCCGAGCACGCTGCCGCGGCTGGTGGTTTCCAGGCGCAGCGTGCGCAGGTCTTGCTCGGTGGGCCGCTTGACAACGTAGTTGACCAGCCCGCCCGGCGCGCTGGTGCCGGCCTGAATGCCGCTGGTGCCGCGCAAGATTTCAACGCGCTCTTTGTTGTCGAGCGGAATCGATGTCTCGGCGCTGATCGGCAAGCCCTCGCGCCGGTAGTTGAAGCGGTTGTCCAGCACAAAGCCGCGCACGGTCAGGTAGTCCCAGTAGCCGGCGGAGTTGTAGGCATCGGTCACGGACGAATCGAACTGCGTCAGGTCCGCCAGGCGGCGCGCACCGCTCGCGCGAAGCTGCGTGCTGTCGATGACCGTGGCCGAAAGCGGCAGCTCGCGCACCGGCACGTCGCCGAAGCCGCTCAGGTCGGCTTGCGGCGCCGCATTGCTTTCGCTCACCGTGATGGCGGGCAGCTCCGTTGGCTGCTGGGCCTGCGCGCCGCCGGCTGCAAGAAAGAAGGCGACAGCCATTGCACGCGACACGGGCGATAGCGGCCATGCGGGAAAAGGAATTTGCTTTTTTGTCATTCTTGTCTTGTTCATGCGGCGGCTGCGCTCATGGCGGCCATCCATTGAGCGGCCGTGGCCTCCGGGTCGTCTGCGGTGACAAGCGCGCGCACCACGGCGACGGAGCCGACGCCGGTAGCAAGCACCTCCGGCAGGCGCACCGCATCGATGCCGCCGATGCCCACTTGCGGATAGCCGCGCAAGAGGCGCGCATACGCTGCGAGTCGCGCCACGCCTTGCGGAGCCGTCGCCATCTTCTTGAGGGTGGTCGGGTACACCGCGCCCATGGCGATGTAGCTGGGGCTCACCGCATCGGCGCGCACCATCTCGGCATAGCCGTGGGTGCTCACGCCAAGGCGCAAACCGGCGTCGCGTATTTGCCGCACCTGCGCTGGCGAAAGCGCATCGAGGTCTTCCTGGCCAAGGTGCACGCCGTAGGCACCGGCGGCAATGGCTGTCTCGCAATGGTCGTTGATGAAAAGCAGCGCGCCGGTGCCGCGCACTGCGTCGACGGCGGCCTGCACTTCGCGCTCGATGGTTGCCGCATCGTCCGACTTGAAGCGCAGCTGCACGGTGGGCACGCCGGCGCGCGCCATGCGGCCGACCCATTGCGCATCTGGCAACACGGCATACAGGCCGAGCCGTTCGGGGCAGGGCGCAAAGGCATCGTCGCGCGCCGCGGGCGGAAACGCGCGCATGCCGAAATCGGCCGGCGTCTCGGGCCATTGGCTTGCGTCGAATGCGCCGGTGCGCACTGTCTGTGCCTGCCACGCGAGCGCGAGGCATTCGGCATCGATCTCGATGAAGCCGAGCGCGGCGCAGGCTTGCTTGGCACCGCGGTACACCGGGTCGTCCGACGAAAAGCTGCCGGCCGAAATGGCCGAGGCCGTGATGGCGCCAAAGCGCAAGCCATGCGCTGCGACGATGGCGTGGGCAACGGCCCGGTGGTCGTTCAGCGCGGTCATGCGGTGTGATGCCAGAAGGGCGTGCCCAGCACCGGCGTGCTCGGTTGCGCGGAGTCTTGCGCGGCCATGGCGCCGGAGCGGTAGGCAGCGCGGCCGGCCTGCACCGCGTCTGCAAAGGCGCCCGCCATCGACACCGGGTCTTGCGCAAGCGCGACCGCCGTGTTGAGCAGCACACCGTCGTAGCCCCACTCCATCACCTGGCAGGCATGCGAGGGCAGGCCCAGGCCCGCATCGACCAGCATCGGCACGCTCAGCCGCTCGCGCAGCAATTGCAGCGCATAGGGGTTCACCGGGCCGCGGCCGGTGCCGATGGGCGCGGCCCAGGGCATGACGGCCTGGCAGCCGACGTCGACGAGGCGCTGGCACAGCACCAGGTCTTCGGTGCAGTAGGGCAGCACCTGGAAGCCATCGCGAATCAGCTGCGACGCGGCATCGACCAGGTTCAGCGTGTCCGGCTGCAGCGTGTAGTCGTCGCCGATGAGTTCGAGCTTGATCCACGGCGTGTCGAAAAGCTCACGCGCCATCTGCGCCGTGGCAATCACTTCTTGCACGCTGTGGCACCCGGCGGTGTTGGGCAGCACCGGCACCGCAAGCCGGCGCAGCAGTTCCCAGAAACCGTTGCCGCTGTCGCTTGCGCCTGGGCTTGCGGACTGGCGGCGCAGAGAGGCGGTCAGCATCGCGGGCTTGGCGCGCTTCACGGCGGCTTCGAGCAGGTCCGGCGAGGGGTAGCGCGCGGTGCCCAGCAGCAGGCGGCTGTGAAAGGTCTGGCCGTACAGAACCAGCGGATCGCCGTCTGGTGCGGGAGAGATTGAAGAGGTGGTGGTCATGGTGTGTTGTCTCCGTCGCTATGTCGTTCGTTCAGCCGCCGGTCACGGGGCGGATCACTTCGATGCGGTCTTGGGGTTGCAGTGCACGCGCCGCATAGGCCGAGCGCGGCACGAATTCGCGGTTCACGGCCACCGCAAAAGGCGGTACGGCGTTCAGCGCGGCGAGCGCGTCCACCAGCGTGGCGCTTTCGGGCAGCGTAAATGGCTTGTCGTTGATCAGCACGTCGATCGTCATGTGTCGGAAATCTCCAGGCCAAGGCTTTGCGCGAGCGCGGAGCGGCCGTGTACCAGCAGCTCCATGGCGGCGTCGAGCACGGCGGGCGCGATCATGAAACCGTGTCGGTACAGGCCGTTGATCTGCAGCACGCGCGGGTGCGGTTGGCGGATGGCGGGCAGGTTGTCGGGCAGCGTGGGGCGGCACTGCGTTGCAATCTCCAGGATGCGGGCTTCAGCAAAGCCGCTGTGCACCGCATAGGCTGCGCTCAGCAGCTCGAGCGTGGAGCGCACGCTGGCGGGTGACATGTCGTCCGATTCGATTTCGGTCGCGCCAATCACGAACACGCCGCCGGGCTTGGGCGCGATGTAGAGCGGATAGCGCGGATGCACCAGCCGTGTCGGCCGCTGCAGTGCCACCTCGGGCGCATGCACGCGAATGACTTCGCCGCGCACGCCGCGCAGTGCATTCCATTGAGGCTTGGCGCCAAGGCCGCGGCAGTCGATCACGCGGTCGGGCTGGCCGGGTGCGCCCGGAGAAAAATCGCTTGGTGCGCGTGGCGATTGCCAGTGCAGTTGCACGTTGGGGCTGGCCTCCAGCGTGGCGAGCAGTGCCGAGAGCAGCGCGCGGTTGTCGAGCTGGCCTTCACCGGGAAGCAAAAGCCCCTGTGCGAAGCGCTGGCCCAATGAAGGCTCGAGTGCGGTAATGCCGCCGCCGTCGAGCGTTTGCATGGGGGCGAGTTCGGGTACCAGCTGACCGGTGCGTGCCAGCACGCGCGCGAGCCGCGCAGCCTCTGCGGCATCTTGCCGGTGCCACAGCACCAGCGTGCCTTCGCGCTGGAAGAACACGGGCTGTGCGAGCGGCGCCAGCAGTTCGGGCCAGCGCGTCAGTGCGTAGTGGCCCATGCGCACCACTGAAGCTGGGGCCACTGCGGATTCAGCCAGCGGCGCGAGCATGGCGGCCGCCACGCGCGCTGCGGCGCCGTCGGCCGTGGGACCGGCGGCATCGAACAGATCGACCTTGCAGCCAGCCCGCGCCAGCGTGACCGCGAGCAAGCGCCCCATGAGCCCCGCGCCGAGAATGGCGGCCGATTGAAACGGAAGGCTCATGGTCTGCCTCCTTCCCCCGCTGGGGGAAGGCTGGGATGGGGGCGGGCAGGGCGCCCAACTCGCCGATAATTTTCAGCATGACCCAAGCTGCACACCCCGACGCGCCTCAAGCGCCCCAGCGCTACGTGCGCGTGCTCTCGATTGCCGGCTCCGACAGCGGCGGCGGTGCGGGCATCCAGGCCGACCTGAAGACCTTCGCCGCGCTTGGCTGCTACGGCATGACGGCGATCACCGCGCTCACAGCGCAGAACACGCGCGGCGTGTCGGGCATTCACGGCGTGCCGCCGGCTTTCCTCAAGGCGCAGATCCAGGCGGTGGTCGAAGACATCGGTGTCGATGCGGTCAAGCTCGGCATGCTGCATGCGCCCGAGGTGGTCGATGTGGTGGCCTGGGCCATCGATCACTACCGGCTGCCCAACGTGGTGCTCGACCCGGTCATGGTTGCGACCAGCGGCGACCGGCTGATTGCCGCCGAGACGGTGCAGGTGTTGGTGCGCGAGCTGTTTCCGCGCGCGGTGGTGGTTACACCCAACCTCGACGAAGCTGCGCTGCTCATCGGCCATGCCATCGACGGCATCGATGCGCTCGACCAGGCGGCCGAAGAACTGCTTGCGCTTGGCGCACAGGCCGTGCTGCTCAAGGGCGGCCACTTGCCTGGCGACGAAGTGGTCGATGTGCTGCTGGGGCGCAGCGGTGTGCGCAAGCGCCTGGCCTCGGCCCGCATTGCGAGCCGCAACCTGCATGGCACCGGCTGCACGCTGTCGTCCGCGATTGCGGCGCACTTGGCCCTCGGCTTGGCCTTGCCCGAGGCCGTGGAGCGCGCACGTGCCTACGTGCTCGGCGCCATGGCCGCCGGTGCGAATGTGCAAATCGGCGAGGGACACGGCCCGCTCAACCACGGTTTTGCGCCAGTGCCGACGCACCGCCTGCCGTTGTTGTAGATGCCGGCTTGGGCCGGCTGAGCCACGCCAGCAGGAAGGTGGCCGCCAGGGTCGGCAGCGCGGAGCCGAACTGTGGCGCCCACTTGGCACAGGCGTGATAGGCCGCAATGCCGGCAATCCAGATCAGCGCCGCGCCCAGGTCGACACGGCGGTTGCTTGCCGACGCAATAGCCCGGCCGGTGCCCAGCCTTCCCAGGATCACGCCGTAGAGCGGCACGAACACCGAGCTCAGCATCAGCAAGAACGGCTCGAGCGTGTGCATGGGCAGCACGAGCGCCAGCGCGGTGCATAGCGCCGCGATCAGCAGCCCCCAGCGGCGCACGCTCCAGCGCGGCAGCAGGCTGTGGGTGGACACCGCGCCCGAATACACGTCGCCGTACGCGTTGTCGAGCTCGTCGATAAGGATGAGGCCGAGCGCCACCAGGCCGCCTTGCGCGAGCAGCAGGGCGGTGACCAGCCCGGTGCCCGGCTCCGCCACGCTCACGACCATCACGCCGAGCGCATAGCACCAGATGTTGGCCAGCGCGTAGCCGAGCCAGGTGCCGGTGAATGCGCTGCCCAGGCCACCCCGGCCATTGGCATTGCGCTTGCCGTGCCGCGCGTAGTCGGCCACCAGCGGCAGCCACGACACCGGCATGGCAATCACCAGGTCGAGCGCACTGAACATGCCCATGCCGCCGGCACCCGGCCGCGTCCAGAAGGCGTCCAGCCCCTTGGCCTCGAGCCGTGTTGCGAACTGCCAGGTGAGCCACAGCAGAGAAAGCACGACAAGCGGCAGGCCGAAGCGGCTGACGAAGCGCCGCACCAGCTTGACCATGGAGCCCGCGAGCAGCGCCAGCAGCACCGCGCCCCAGAGCAGGGTGGTAAGGGCGCCGCCCAGCGGACCGGTGAGAGTGAGGCCGAACGCCTGCTGCCCGATGGCCTGCGTGCCCTCGCGCATGATTACCAACTCGAAGGTGGTCCAGCCCACCAGCTGCACGATGTTGAGCAGCACCGGCAGTCGCGCAAAGGCGCTGCCGTAGGTGGCGTGCATCAGCCCGGCGCTCGCCAGGCCGGTTTCGCAGCCCAGCCGCGCGGTCCAGGCCAATAAGCCCGCGCCGAGGAGCGAGCCCAGCACAATGGCAATGGCCGCGTCGCGCGTGCCCACCGCCGGAACCAGGTAGGCGCCGATTTGCATTACCAGCAGCCCCACGCCCAGGCTGAACCAGAGCGATGCGTGGTCGTGCCAGCCGAACACGCGCTGCGACGCGGGCAAAGGCGTCAGCGCCTCGTTGGCGGAAGAAAAACTATCGTCGTGTGCCATCCAGTTGCTCCAGTGCAAAAGGTTTGGCAGGTGGGCGAGGCTCCGGCGGCGGAGCTATCGCGCGAGACAACGCGACAGGCCGCCGGACCAGCTTCCCTGCGCGAGGATTACCTCAGTCAGGTTCAAAGGGACTCTCTCAGTCAGCCCCGGAACGGATTCCGGTTCGACACCCCTAGCGGTGGTGCTCCGCGCCGTGGCGCAAAGCGGAAACTATTGTACGAGCCTCGGCGAGAACCATCCAGACGGTGGCAGGGCTATTCGGCCCCGCCGCTTGCTTCGGCGATTTTTAGCGGGGAGTGCCGGCCACGCCCAGCAGCTCATGCAGCCGCGTGCTGGTGGTCGTGTACTGCAGCGGAATCGCCTTGCCCGGAAACACCAGCGCCGCGGCACCCCAGGCTGCAAGAGTCGCCTCGTGAAAGCCGCAGACGATGAGCTTCTTCTTGCCCGGGTAGGTGTTGATGTCGCCCACCGCGAACACGCCGCGTTCGCGGGTTTCGTATTTTTCGGTGTCGACCGGCACCTGCTTGCGCTCGAGTTCCAGGCCCCAGTCGGCAATGGGGCCGAGGCGGGGCGAAATGCCCAGGCAGGCGACCAGCGCATCGAGCGGCAGGTCGACCGTGGTGGCGTCTGGCGTCGCGATCTGCAGTTGCTTGCCATCGAAGGCGGTGGGTTGGCCCACCTTGAACGCCAGCTTGCCTTCGGCGACCAGCGCGCGCATCGAAGCGACCAGGCCTTCATCGGCCTGGAAGCCGTCGCGCCGGTGCACCAGCGTGACCTGTTTGGCGATGGCCGTGAGCGCAATGGCGGTTTGCAGCGCAATGTCGTCGCCGCCGTTCACCACCACCGTCTGTCCCGCGAAGCGGTCCAGCGAATCGGGGTGATAGAAAACCGAGCTGCCTTCGAACTGCGCAATGCCTTCGACCGCGATGCGCTTGGGCACGAAGGCGCCGACGCCTGCGGCAATGAACACCGTCTTGGCCAGGAAGGCCTTGCCCGCCGATGTTGTCAGCAGCAGGCGCTCATCGGCCTGGCGGGCGAGGGTGGCGACCTGCTCGCCAAAGTGGAACTGCGGCTTGAACGGCGCAACCTGCTGCAGCAGCGATTGCGCAAGATCGCGCCCGCTGGTCACCGGCGTGCCCGGAATGTCGTAGATCGGCTTGTCGCCGTAGAGCGCCACGCACTGGCCGCCCGCGGCGGGCAGCGCATCGACGATGTGGGATGAGATTTCGAGCAGGCCGAGCTGGAAGGCCTGGAACAGCCCGACCGGACCGGCGCCAATGATGAGGGCGTCGGTCTCGATCGGAGCGGTCGGCGTGCTCAGCGCACCAACTCCCCGATCTTGTCGGTCTTGTCTTTCCACTCTTCGGCGTCGGGCAATGCCGGCTTGCGCTTGGTGATGCTCTTCCAGCCGTCGGCCAGCGCGAGCTCGGCGTTGAGCTTGATGAAGGCGATCTGGTTGGCTGGGAGGTCTTCCTCGGCGTAGATTGCATTGACCGGGCATTCAGGAATGCAAACCGCGCAATCGATGCATTCGTCCGGGTCGATCACCAGCATGTTGGGACCTTCGCGGAAGCAATCCACGGGGCATACGTCCACGCAGTCGGTGTATTTGCAGCGGATGCAGGCTTCAGAGACGACGTGGGTCATTTGTCTTTTAGCGTCAGTGTGAGGTCGGGAAAACCCCAGATTTTAGGCCTTTGCGGCGGCAGGCTGCACGAGCACGGCGGCAGCGGTCTTGTGGGTGGCCGTATCGACCAGCACCAGCGAGCCTAATGCGCGCGATTGTGTGAAGGGCAGAACGGCCAGCGGCTGCTGCAGCGCAAGCACCACATCGCCGATGGAATTGGCCTCCAGCTGCGCCGTCGGCTCGGATTCGAGCGTGGTGATGTTCACCCGGTCGACGATGCGCGCCACCTTGGCTTTCACCCAGCGATGGCCCTGCAGCGCCCAGTAGACGCGGCCCGCAACCAGCGGCTCGTCGTCGAGCCAGGCGACCGTGGCGGTAATTTCACGCACGGGCTCGAAGGCACCGGGCGCCAGCAGCCAGTCGCCGCGCGACACATCCACTTCACGGTCGAGCACGATGCCGGCGCTGTGGCCCGCATGCACCGTCTTCGGCTGGCGCGTGTGGCTCAGCACCTGGGCGACCGTGGCCGTCTGGTTGCTGGGCAGCACGGTCACGCGTTGGCCAGGCTCCACATGGCCCGAAGCCACGCGGCCCCAGAACACGCGGCGGCCCTGCGAGGTGTCGGCCGAGGAAGAAAATTTTTCGACCCACTGCACCGGAAAGGCGAAGGGCACGGCCTCATCCTGCACGGTGACCGGCAGTTCCTCGAGCAGTTCGAGCAGGCTCGGGCCTTCGTAGCCGACCCAGTCGGCATGGCGCGTGGCCACGTTCCAGCCCTTGAGGGCCGAGATCGGCACGATGGCGGCCACCTGCACGCCGGCCGCTTCGGCAAAGGCGTTCAGGGCGGTCGAGATGCGTTCGAAGGCCAGGGCGGCATCGTCGATGGCGTCGAGCTTATTGACCGCGAACACGATCGACTGCACGCGCAGCAGATGGGTCAGCAGCGTGTGACGGCGCGTTTGCGGCAGCAGCTCGCGCTTGACCACGGTGCCGTCTTCCACCTCTGCGGCCCAGGCCAGCTTGGTGGCATCGACCAGCACCACTGCGGCATCGGCAGCGGAGGCGGCCGTGACCATGTTGCGGGTGTATTGCTCATGGCCCGGCGCGTCGCCGATGATGAACTTGCGCTTGGCGGTCGAGAAGTAGCGGTAGGCCACGTCGATCGTGATGCCCTGTTCGCGCTCGGCCGAGAGGCCGTCGGTGAGCAGGGCCAGGTCGGTTTCGCCGCCGCGCTGCACGCCGGCGAGCTGGTCTTGCAGCACGGTCTTGCTGTCGACCAGCAGGCGGCCGATGAGCGTGCTCTTGCCGTCGTCCACCGAGCCGCAGGTGATGAAGCGCAGGGCGGTGCCGGTGTCGCCGTGCAGGGCGTTGCTATCGAGGGTTGCCGTCGTCGTGCTCATCAGAAATATCCGTCTTTCTTGCGCTTCTCCATCGAAGCTTCCGAAGTCATGTCGTCCATGCGCGTGGCGCCGCGCTCGCTCACATCGACGCTCAGCGTCTCGAGCACCACGTCGCCCGCATCGGCGGCCAGGCTTTCGACCGGGCAGGTGGTGGTGATGTCGCCCACGGTACGAAAGCGCACGTCGCGCACCTGCACCGTTTCGCCGTCGCGCGGCGGGGTGAGCTCGGTCACCGGCACCAAGAGGCCGCGGCGCTCGACCACTTCGCGCTTGTGCGTGTAGTAGATCGACGGCAGGCCGACGTGCTCGCGCTCGATGTATTGCCACACGTCGAGTTCGGTCCAGTTCGAAATCGGGAACACGCGGAAGTGCTCGCCCGGGGCCAGGCGCGTGTTGAACAGCGTCCACAGTTCGGGGCGCTGGTCCTTGGGCTGCCATTGGCCGAATGAATCTCGGTGCGAAAAGATGCGCTCCTTGGCGCGCGCCTTTTCCTCGTCGCGGCGGGCCCCGCCAATCAGCGCGTCGAAGCGGAACTCTTCAATGGCCTCGAGCAGCGTGACCGATTGATGCGCATTGCGCGATTCGCCGGGGTGCGCCAGGCGCACGGTGCCGCGCGCCATCGAGTCTTCGACGCTGCGCACGATGAGCTCGGCGCCCAGTTCCTTGGCGCGCTGGTCGCGGTAGGCCGTCACTTCAGGAAAGTTGTGGCCCGTGTCGATCATCAGCAGCGGGTAGGGAATGCGGCCGACACCGAAAGCCTTTTCGGCGCACTTCAGCAGCACCAGCGAATCCTTGCCGCCCGAAAACAGCAGGGTGGGGCGCTCGAAGGCGGCCGCGACTTCGCGCAGGATGAAGATGGTTTCTTCCTCGAGCGCATCGAGGTGCGTGTTGGAGAGGTGCGCAGGAGAATGCATCGAGGGCTGCAAAAGTTCGGCTTCGGTTCGGGCGTTCATCGGAGGGGTCCTGGATGCGGAGATCGATCGTTCAGTGCGAAAGATGCAAGCCGCATTCGCGGTTGTCTTCGCCCTTGGTCGGGTCCACATAGTCGAAGTTGTTGGGCAGGCCGTTCGCTTCGCAGTATTCGTACAAGTCCTTGGACGTCCAGTGCAGCAGCGGCGCCACCTTGATCAGGCCGTCGGGGTTGACGCTGACCGGGTCCATCTGCGCACGCACGGCGGTGTCGGTGGCGCGCAGCGCGGTAAACCACACCTTGGGCGCCGTTTCGCGCAGCGCGCGGGCAAAGGGCTCCAGCTTCACTTCTTCGGTGAAGGCGGCGTGGCGCGGATCGTCGAGCGCCGGGGTGGGGCCTTCCACCGCTTCACGGTGCGCACGCGAGCGGCGCGGCAGGTAAATATGCAGGTCCAGGCCCAACTGCTTCGTCACTTCGTCGGCAAAGCGGTAGGTGGCCTCGGTGTTGTAGCCGTTGTCCATCCAGATCACCGGAACATCGCGTTTGGCGCGCGTGACCATGTGCAGGATCACGGCCTCGAACGGGCGAAAGTTGGTGGTGACGATCGCGGGTTGGCCGAGGCCGATTGCCCAGTCCACCAACCCCTCGGCATTGCGGCCGAGTTCGGTGTTGATGCGTGCAAAGTCGATGTCCGTGGCAATGCTCATGTCGAAGTTTCCTGTGCGGGCTCAGTTGCTGGCCGCGAAGTGCGGCGCCGGCTGCACCGCGTCGCCCTGGTAGAAGGCGGCAAAGCGGTCGAACTGGCGCTGCGCGTCGGAGGCGTCCACGCCTTCTTTGAGCACGGCGCTCGAAAAACCGGTGCGTTCCATTTGCACCAGCTGGTCGATCAGCACGTCGCCCGTGGCGCGAATGTCGCCCTTGAAGCCCAGGCGCCGGCGCAGCAGGAAGGCCTGGCTGTAGGCGCGGCCGTCGGTGAACTTCGGAAAGTTCAGGTCGATGCGCTCGATGTCTTCCAGGCACACCTCGATGGCGAGCGGGTCGGCATCGTTCGGCAGTTGCAGCACCTTCGGGTCGCCGTCGTCGATGTGCTCTTCGGCGGCCAGGATGTTCAGCTTGCGGTTCATGCTGCTTCCTCCACCTTGAACCGCGCACCGTTGGCCGCGGCCTTGAACGGGTCGTGGCCCACGCGGCGCAGGGTGTCTATGAAGGTTTCACCGCCTTCGCGGGTATCGCGGTAGGTGGTGAGCACGGCCTCGATCACGCCCGGCACTTCGGCCGCCGAGAACGAGGGGCCGACCACCTTGCCGGCCTGCGGCGTGCCGCTGAGCGCGGACCCGTCGGAGCCGCCCAGGGTGACCTGGTACCACTCCTTGCCGTCCTTGTCGACGCCCAGGATGCCGATATGGCCGCTGTGGTGATGGCCGCACGAATTGATGCAGCCGCTGATGTGCAGGTCGATCTCGCCCAGGTCGTCGAGCTCGTCCAGGTCCTGGTAGCGCTCGGTAATGGCTTCGGCAATGGGAATCGAACGCGCATTGGCCAGCGCGCAGAAGTCGCCGCCGGGGCAGGCGATCATGTCGGTGAGCAGGTGCACGTTGGCGCTGGCAAAGCCGGCTGCGCGGGCGGCGAGCCACAGCGCATGCAGGTCTTCGGCATGCACCCAGGGCAGCACGATGTTCTGGTCGTGCGTCACGCGGGCCTCGCCGGCCGAAAACCGGTCGGCCAGCACGGCGAGCGTGTCGAGCTGGTCGGCCGATGCATCGCCGGGCGCCTGCTTCAGGCGCTTGAACGACAAAGTGACGGCGCGCAGCGCGGGGTTCTTGTGCGGGGCCACGTTGCGGGCCAGCCAGCGGGCAAACTGCACGTCGTCCGCGGCGTGGGCGCGCAGTTCGGCGTCGGTTTTTTCGGCGCTCTGCAGCACGCGGGTGGCGAGCGTCGGCGGCACGAAGGAGGCGGCCACGCGGTAGTACTCTTCCTGCGTGATGGTGTGCGGTGCGCCGTCGTGCTCGATGATCTGCTTGTACTCGGCTTCCACGTCGTCGATGTAGCGCTGGCCTTCGGCCTTCACCAGGATCTTGATGCGCGCCTTGTAGATGTTGTCGCGGCGGCCATAGCGGTTGTAGACACGAATCACCGCTTCGAGGTAATTCATGATCTGCTGCCAGGGCAGGAACTCGCGCAGCACGGTGCCGATGATGGGCGTGCGGCCCATGCCGCCGCCCACCTGCACGCGAAAGCCGATTTCGCCGGCTTCGTTCTTCACTACGTGCAGGCCCACGTCATGCCAGCCGGTGGCGGCGCGGTCTTCTGTGGCGCCCGTGATGGCAATCTTGAACTTGCGCGGCAAGAAGGCAAATTCGGGGTGCAGCGTGCTCCACTGGCGCATGATTTCCGCGAACGGGCGCGGGTCGGCAATTTCGTCGACGGCGATGCCGGCACGCTCGTCGCTCGTGATGTTGCGAATGCAATTGCCGCTGGTCTGAATGCCGTGCATGTCGACCGAAGCCAGCAGGTCCATCACGTCGGCCGACTTGGCCAGCGGAATCCAGTTGTACTGCACGTTCTGGCGCGTCGAGAAGTGGGCGTAGTGCGTGGGCAGCTTGTGGCTGCCGAGCAGGCCCTGCGTCTCGATGGCCTTCTTGTAGACCTCTGCCTCCGGCTCGTCGTACTCGCGGGCAATGCGGGCCAGCACGCGCAGTTGGCGGCTCGAGAGTTCGCCGTACGGCACGGCCACGCGCAGCATGGGCGCATAGCGTTGCACATACCAGCCGTTTTGCAGCCGCAGCGGGCGGAACTCGTCTTCGGCGAGCTTGCCCTTTTGCCAGCGCTCGAGCTGGTCTCTGTATTGGGCTGCCCGTTGGTGGACGAACTGGCGATCGAAATCAGTGTATTGGTACATCGTGAGTCTTGAAGAAGTGCGGTGCCGCACGTCCAACGGGGCGCCCCAGCAAGAAGCCGAGATTCTGAAAGCGCGCCTTATGGAAGCAAACTATTTTTTGGTTCGCGCCTTATGCGGATAAGCTTATTCTCCAATGCCCATGCGGGTTGCCGGGCGGTTGAATGCTTATTCTGGATAAGGGCGCGAGTGCTCCGCAGGCCTAGGATAAGGCCCATTGGGGTTGCGCGTTTTGTCCACTCCCGCCTTGGGGAGAGTGCGGGTGCTGCTTCAGCGCAGCATGGCCGACATGGCCGAGCAGCAGTTCAGCATGCGAACCGCGGCTTCCACCGAGTCCGCGGTGAAACGCAAGGTCACACCATCGACGCGTTCGAACGACGGCCATTGGCAGAAAAGGTCGGCCATGGCGGGCGACTGGGTGCGCAGCGTGACCACCTGCGGGCCCTTGAAGACCAAAGGGGCAGCGCCGGCTCTGGCAGCCAGGCCCTGGATGACCCCTGCGTGGATGGCCGCGCGCGACTGTTCGGGCGAAAGCGACACGCCGCTGCTGAACCCGGTGGCGCGCTTGGTCTGCACGAAGACCGCATGCGGAAAGACCGGCTGGTTCTCGGCGATGAACACATCGTCTCCGCTGGCCATGACCACCGGCACGCCGTATTCACCGGCCAGCGCGCCATAGAGCCCGGCCTCGCCCAGCTCCCGGCCGCCGAGCCAGATGCCCGCAAACGCAAAGCTGTTGATGGTGTGGGCAAGGATGCCGCGCCCCTGCGCGCGCGAGTGGTAGCCCACCATGCAGACGGCTTGCACGCCTTCTTCTTCCACGCCGGCCACCATGCTCAGGTAGCGCGGCTTGCCTTGGACCACGCGGGCGCGCGGGTCGAGCACGTCGGGCGGCATGTTGCGAAAGCCGCCGTGCGAATCGTTGACCAGCACCTCGGTGGCGCCGGCCTCGAAGGCGCCGGCAATGGCCGCATTGGCCTCTTGCGCCATCAGCAGGCGTGCCCGCTCGAACTCCGGATTGCCGGGGCGCACCTGTTCCTGGTGGTAGACGCCGGCAACGCCTTCGATGTCGGTGGAGATCAGAACTTTCATGCGGGGCAAGACCTGCGGGTCAGGAGATAAAGGAAGAGGGCGGCAGCAGCTCCGAAAGCGCGCGCCGGTGGTGACCGTCGCGGCCGGTCACTGCCGTGGCACGCCACAGCGCATGGACGATGGCCTGTTCGGTGCCGTCGGCCGCAGCCTGGAAGATATCGTCAAGCAGGCTGTCGTGCAGCATGGCGAGGGCCGGCATCGGCCGTTCGGCCCGGTCGGGCACGGTGTAGGCGGTCGAAAAAGCCAGTGCGATGTCGCCGCTGCCGTGGCCGAACACCGAGCCGGTGCGCGCCAGCCCGGCGCCGGCACGCAACGCCAGCCGGCGCAGTTGCCGCGCGTCCAGCGGGGCGTCGGTGGCAATGAGCATGATGATCGAGCCCTTTTCCGGCTCGGCCGCCGTGCTTGCCTGCGCGGCCGCGTCTTGTGAAGCCAGTTGCGCCGCGAGCTGCGCGCCGACAGCCCGGCCGGCCAGCACCAGTTGCGGCAGCCGGCCGTAGTTGGCCAGCACCAGCGCGCCCACGGTGTGCACGCCGCCTTGGCGCGACGGCACGCAGCGCGATGCACTGCCAATGCCGCCCTTGAACTGGAAGCTCGACATGCCGCGGCCCGCACCTACCGAGCCCTGCTCGAAGTCGGCGCCCGCGCTTTCCAGTGCGTGCAGGTAGTCGGCCTCGGCCACGGCCAGCCGCTGGATGTCGTTGAGAAAACCGTCGTTGCATTCGAAGACCAGCGGATTGACTGTGGGCAGCGAACGCCCCGATTCCGGGTTGGCCGCCACGCAGTCGCGGATCTGCGCTGTCGCAACGGTGCCGACAGAAAAAGTGTTGGTCAACGCAATCGGCGTTTCGAGCACGCCCAGTTCTTCGACCTGCACCAGCCCCACGCTCTTGCCGAAGCCGTTGAGCACCACGGCCGCGGCCGGCACCTTGTCGCGGAAAGCGTCGCCGCCATGCGGGCGCACAACGGTTACGCCGGTCTGCACGCCGTGGTCGTCCAGCGTGCGGTGGCCGACCGAGACCCCCTGTACGTCGGTGATGGCGTTGCGCTTGCCTGCGGGCAGGCTGCCGATGTGCGGAATCGATGGCATGCGAAGCCTCGGTTTACTGGCGGTCGATCTTCGGGTCTAGCGCGTCACGCAACGCATCGCCCAGCAGGTTGAACGCCAGCACGGTGAAGAAGATGGCCAGGCTAGGGAACAGCGCCACGTGCGGCGAGGTCACCATGTCGGCGCGCGCTTCGCTGAGCATGGCGCCCCACTCGGGCGTTGGCGGCTGCGCGCCCATGCCCAGGAACGAAAGGCTGGCCGCGGTGATGATCGATGTGCCCACGCGCATCGAAAAATACACGACGATCGACGAGATGGTGCCCGGCAGGATGTGCCGCACGATGATGGTCCAGTCCGATGCGCCGATGCTGCGCTCGGCCTCGATGTAGGTCTGCTGCTTGAGCACCAGCGTGTTGCCGCGCACCAGCCGCGCGAAGGCCGGCACGCTGAACACCGACACCGCCACCACCACGTTGGTCATGCTGCTGCCCAGGATGGCGACCACGCCCAGCGCCAGCAGAATGCCCGGAAAGGCAAACAGCACGTCGGAGATGCGCATCACGACGCGGTCCCACCAGCCTTCGTAATAGCCCGCGAGCAGGCCGAAGGCCGTGCCGACGAAGCCGCCAACCAGCACCGACAGAAAACCCGCCATCAACGAGATGCGTGCGCCCATCAGGATGCGGCTGAAGATGTCGCGGCCCAGCGGATCGACGCCGAACCAGTGCGTGGCCGAGGGACCCGTATTCAGCATGTCGTAGTCGAAGAAATTCTCTGCGTCGAAAGGCACGATCCACGGCGCGAACACTGCGACGAACACCAGCAGCAGCACGAACAGCGCCGCAACGATGCCTACCGGCTGCTTCTTGAAGCGGCGCCAGCATTCGCCCCAGGGCGTGCGGACCTTGCCCGCGGTTTGCACCGCCACGACGGGCGGAGTGATCGTTTCGGCAGACACGCCGGAAGCTTGCGTCATGTCGGCTGCCTCACTTGTAGCGGATGGTCGGGTTGATGTAGCCGTAGAGCACATCGACCACCAGGTTGATCAGGATGAATTCGAGCGAGAACAGCAGCACCAGCGTCTGGATGACGGGGTAGTCGCGCATCTGCACCGCATCGACCAGCAGGCGGCCGAGGCCGGGCCAGTTGAAGACCGCCTCGACAAGAATCGAGCCGCCCAGCAGAAAGCCGAACTGCAGGCCCATCATCGTCACCACTGGAATGAGCGCGTTGCGCAGGCAGTGCTTGATGATGACGGTGCGCTCGCGCACGCCCTTGGCGCGGGCCGTGCGAACAAAGTCTTCCTGGATCACTTCGACGAACGATGCGCGGGTGAAGCGCGCCATCACGGCGGCCACCGCGGCGCCCAGCGTGATCGAAGGCAGGATGTAGTGCTTCCAGCTGCTGGCGCCCACGGTGGGCAACCAGCCGAGCTGGACCGAGAAGATCTGCATCAGCAGCATGCCGAGTGCAAATGCAGGAAAAGAGATGCCCGATACCGCCAGCGTCATGCCGATGCGGTCGGGCCATTTGTTGCGGTACACGGCAGAGACGATGCCAATGCCCATGCCGAAAATCACTGCCCACACCATGCTGGTGATGGTGAGCATCACCGTCGGGAAAAAGCGCTCGCCGATCTCCGTTGCCACCGGCCGCCGCGTGCGGATCGAGGTGCCGAAGTCGCCTTGCAGCATGTGGGTGAAGAAGCTCACGAACTGCTGCGGCAGCGGCTTGTCCAGGCCCAGCTCCGCGCGCACCATGGCCACGGTCTGCTCGTCGGCTTCCTGGCCGGCGGCAAGGCGCGCCGGATCGCCCGGCAGCATGTGGACGAACAGGAACACCAGCACCGCCACGATGAGCAGCGTCGGGATCAGCCCCAACAGTCGTTTGAGAAAGTAATTCAGCATGGCATACAGGCGATCAGGCCTCTCGGAGCCTTTGGGGCCCTAGTCGGGAGACACCGCGGAACCGGCTTTGCCGCGCCGCAGGTGTCGCCCCCTTGAGGGGGAGGCGGCTACACGAAGTGAGCCGCTTCGGGGGTGGGTCAATTAATCGAGATGGCGTCGATGTTGATGTTGCCGTCAGGCATCACGTACACGCCCGACAGGCGCTTGGAGTGCGCCGACAGGTTCTGCTCGGTCACCAGCGGCACGCGCGGCAGGTCCTTGCGGATTTCTTCCTGCGCGGTCTTGTAGAGCGCGGCCTTTTCCTTGTCGTCCACGGTAATCAGAGCCTTGGCCAGCGCGTTGTCCACCACCTCGCTCTTGTAGAACGACATGTTGTTCAGCTTGGGCGCCCAGGCTTCCGAGGCGAACAGCGGGCGCAGGCCCCAGTCGGCTTCACCGGTCGACGAAGACCAGCCCGTGTAGTACATGCGCACCTTGGCCGTCTTGGCGTCGGGCCATGCATCGACCATCTCGGTGCGCTGGCCCACTTCGAGTGCCTGCACCTGCAGCTTGATGCCCACTTGCGCGAGCTGCTGCTGCACGAACTGGATGGTCTTCTGGCTGGTCGTGTTGTTGTAGGCGCTCCACAGCACCGACTCGAAGCCGTTCGGGTAGCCGGCTTCGGCCAGCAGTTCCTTGGCCTTCTTCACGTCGTAGGGAATGGGCGCCATCTTCTCGGCAAACTTCACGCCCTGCGGCAGCACGCCCTGCGCAGGGAAGGCATAGCCGCCGAAAGCGACCTTGGCCAGGGCTTCCTTGTTGATGGCGTAGCCGATGGCTTCGCGCACCTTCGGGTTGTCGTACGGCTTCTGCAGCATGTTGAATGCCAGGAAGCGCGTGATGATCGAAGGAATGGCGACCACTTCGAGCTTGTCGCTCTTCTTCAGCAGTTCGGCCTGCTCGTAGGGAATCGGGAAGGCGAAATCGGCTTCGCCGGTTTGCAGCATGGCGGCGCGCGTGTTGTTCTCGAGCACGGGCTTCCATTGCACCGTGTCCACCTTGGGGTAGCCCTTCTTCCAGTAGCCGTCGAACTTCTTGGCCTTGACCGCTTCGGTCTGCTTCCACTCGACGAATTCGAACGGGCCGGTGCCCACCGGGTGGAAGGCGATGTCCTTGTTGCCCCACTTCTTCAGCGCGGTGGGCGAAATCATTGCGGCCGAGGCGTGGGCCAGCGAGTTGATGAAGGGGCCGAAGGGCTCCTTCAGCGTGATGCGCACCGTGCTCGCGTTCACCGCTTCGACCTTGCTCACGCGGTTGAACTGGTTGTAGCGCAGCAGCTTGTTTTCCTGGTTCAGCACGCGGTCGAGTGTGAACTTGACGGCGTCTGCGTTGAAGTCGGTGCCGTCGTGGAACTTGACGCCCTGGCGCAGCTTGATGGTGTACACCAGGCCGTCCTTCGACACTTCGTAGCCTTCGGCCAGCACGTTCTGGACCTTCAGGTCCTTGTCGAACTGGAACAGGCCTTCATAGAAGGTCTTGGTCACGGCCGTGGTGATGGTCGTGTTGGTGTTGTACGGGTCGAGCGTCTCGGGCTGGTAGCCGATCGACAGCACCGCGTCTTTCGCGGCCATTGCCGTGCCGGTCATCGCCAGTGCGGCCAGGCCCAGCAGTGCCGATGCCCATCGCAGGGAGGAAGAAGATTGCTTCATGGAAAGAACTCCAGTCGGTTCGAGGAAAAAAGCAGGAGAGGGCCTGCGGGTTGAAAAAATCTGCCTGTCGCTCAGAAGGCTCCGCCCACGGCGTGCCGTGCGACGAAGTGGCCGGGCGCAACCTGCACCAGCGGCGGCACGTCGGGCTCATCGCCCACCGCGCGGATGGGGCTCGGGATCTCGCCTTCGAGCAGCGCGCGCGGCTTGTGGCGGCGCGACGGGTCGGCCACCGGCACTGCGGCCATCAGCTTGCGGGTGTAGGCGTGCTGCGGTGCTTCGAACACGGCGCGGCGCGGGCCGATTTCGACGATCTGCCCGAGGTACATCACGGCCACGCGATGGCTGATGCGCTCGACCACGGCCATGTCGTGCGAGATGAAGAGAAACGCCACGCCCAGCTCGCGCTGCAGGTCGAGCATGAGGTTGACGATCTGCGCTTGAATGGATACGTCGAGCGCCGACACCGATTCGTCCGCCACCACCACCTTGGGGTTGAGTGCGAGTGCGCGCGCAATCGCGATGCGCTGGCGCTGTCCGCCCGAGAACTCGTGCGGATAGCGCTGCGCCACCTCGGGCGGGAGGCCTACCTTCTGCAGCAGCCAGTCGACGCGCTGCTGCGCCTCGGCGCCCTTGGCGATGCCGTGAATCAAGAGCGGCTCCATGATCGAGAAGCCGACCGTCACACGCGGATCGAGCGACGCGAACGGGTCTTGAAAGATGAACTGAATGTTGCGGCGCAGCGCCTGCAGTTCGCGCGTGGGCAGCTCGCGAATGTTCTGGCCGCCGAACTCGATGGCACCGCTCTGGCTTTCGACCAGGCGCAGCAGCGAGCGGCCAGTGGTCGACTTGCCGCAGCCCGATTCGCCCACCAGCGCCAGCGTTTCGCCGGGGTACAGGTCGAAGCTGATCTTTTCCACCGCATGCACGCGGCGCTTCACTCGGCCGAAGAAGCCGCTGCGCACGTCGAAGCGCGTCACGAGGTCGCGCACGCGCAGGATCGGGCCTGCGTCAGCGCGCACCGTCGTTTGCGGCGTGGTGTCGGCGACCGGCACGGTGTCGGGGCTGCCTTCGGTACGCAGCAATTCGAACTTGGCGGGCAGGTCGGTGCCCTGCATGGCGCCAAGCTTGGGCACCGCAGACAGCAGCGCCTTGGTGTACGGGTGCTGGGGGGAGGCGAAGACCGTGTCGGAACTGCCGGCTTCCACTTTGTCGCCGCGGTACATCACCAGCACGCGGTCGGCAATCTCGGCCACCACGCCCATGTCGTGCGTAATGAAGAGCACGCCCATGCGCATCTCTTTCTGCAGCTCTCGAATGAGCTGGAGAATTTGCGCCTGGATCGTCACGTCGAGCGCAGTGGTGGGCTCGTCGGCAATCAGCAGCTGCGGCTTGCACGACAAGGCCATCGCAATCATCACGCGCTGGCGCATGCCTCCCGAGAGCTGATGCGGAAAGCGGTCGAGCACATTGCGCGCTTCAGGTATGCGCACCAGCTCCAGCATGCGCAGTGCCTCGGCGCGCGCGGCCGCGTTGCTCTTGCCCTGGTGGATGCGAATGGCCTCGGCAATCTGCTCGCCGGCGGTGAACACCGGGTTGAGAGACGTCATCGGCTCCTGGAAGATCATCGCGATGTCGGCGCCGCGGATGTTGCGCATTTCGGCGTCGCGCGCCTGCGCCAGGTCGAGCACTTCGCCGTTGCGGCGGCGAAACGCCATGCGCCCGCCGAGGATGCGGCCGCCGCCGTGCTCCACCAGCCGCATCAGTGCGAGCGAGGTGACCGATTTGCCCGAACCCGATTCGCCCACCACCGCAAGCGTTTCGCCGTGGTCGACATGGAAGGACAGCTTCTTGACGGCATCGACCGTGCGCTCGGAAGTCGAGAAGCGAACGGTGAGATCGTCGACGGCGAGAACGCGGCCGTCTGGCAGGGCGAGGGCAGGGGAGGACATGGGATGCGAGAAAAAGAGGATGCGTGCGCGTCAGGCGAAGATGGCCGTCACGGGGGCTTCGTCGCCGCGGGCATGGCCGCGGTACATGCCTTCGCTGTTGAAGGCGAGGCTCAGGTTGCCGTGGCGGTCGATGGCGATCAGCCCGCCCGTGCCGCCGATGGCGGGTAGCGACTGGTGCACCACGGCACGGGTGGCGTCTTCGAGCGTGGCGCCGCCGTAGGCCATGCGCGCACAAACGTCGTAGGCGGCCGAAACGCGGATGAACATTTCGCCGCTGCCGGTGCAAGAGACGGCGGCGGTGCGGTCGTCCGCATAGGTGCCGGCGCCGATCAGCGGGGTGTCGCCGATGCGGCCGACGCGCTTGTTGGTCATGCCGCCGGTCGAGGTGGCCGCGGCCAGGTGGCCGTGCATGTCGAGCGCCACGGCGCCCACGGTGCCGAACTTCTTGTCTTCGTCCAGCGGCGGCGTCATGGCGGCGCCTTCGTGGTCGGTCACCACGCGTCCGGTGTCGCGCACGCGGTAGAGCTGCTGGCGGCGCGCTTCGGTCGAAAAGAAAAAGGGCTCGACCATTTCGAGCCCGCGCTCGCGCGCAAAGGCTTCGGCGCCCGCACCGGCCAGCAGCACATGGGCGCCGTCTTCGAGCACGGCGCGCGCGGCGCGCACCGGGCGGCGAATGTGGCAGACGCCGGCAATCGCGCCCGCCGCCAGCGTTGCGCCGTCCATCACGGCGGCATCGAGCTCATGGGTTTCGTCGTGCGTGAAAACCGCACCGTGGCCCGCGTTGAAGAGCGGGCACTCTTCGAGCAGTTCGACCGCGAGGCAGGTGGCGTCGAGCGCGGACGCGCCCTTGAGCAGCGCTGCCTGCGCGGCGCGCACGATGTTCTGCAGCGCGTCGTGATAGGCCTGCGCCTGCGCCGCGCTGGTGGTTGCGGCGCTGATGGTTCCGGCCCCGCCGTGAATGGCAATGACCGGGATGTTGCTGCTGTTCTTCATGAGGAGGATTTCTTCTTTTTCTTGCGGGCGCCGGCTGGGGCGGTGCTGGCGGGTTGCGCGGCAAATTCCGCCCGCGCCAGGCCCTGTGCGCCATGCAGCCAGGGGCGCACCGCCTGCAGGATGCGGCTCGCGGACTGCACCGCGCGGGGCGCACGCAGCGCCACCGCGCTGGTCAGCGCCTCGATCAATGCGAGCACGCTGGTTTCGCAGTTCGGCCGGTAGCTGGTTTCGGTCTGGCAATAGAGCGCCACGTCGGCCAGCGGCGCCAGCGGCGAACTCGGCCTGTCGGTCAGCGCCAGCACGGCGCAGCCCTGGCCGCGCGCAATCTGCGCCAGCGCCACGGTATCGGTGAGGTAGCGCGGAAAGGTGAGGCCGATGAACAGGTCCTGCGGCCCCGCATGCATGAGCGTGCGCGCGGCATGGGTCACGCCGCTCACGCTGGAGAGCATTCGCACGTCGTTGCAGCTGCCGTCCAGGCCGTGCTGCAACAGCCCCGCCAGCCATGCGCTGGCACCAAAGCCGCCGATGTACACCGACCGCGCCTTCAGGATGCGCTGCACCGCGGCCTCGCAGGCGGCGTAGTCCAGCGACTGGCGCGTGGCTTCGATGTTGCGGCGGCTCTCGTCGAGCGCAGTGGCAAACACCTCGGCCACCGTGGTCGGATGCTCGAGGTTGCCGCGCAGGCGCTCCACCGGCGCCACCAATGATTCGAAGCCGCGCACGAGCTCGGCCCTGAAGGTGGCGTAGCCGTCGAAGTCCAACGCCCGGGCAAAACGGTTGGCCGTGGCAACCGATACGCCCACCAGTGCAGCAAGCTCATCGATGGGCAGCGTGGCGACCTGCAGCGGGTGCTCCAGCACGTAGTCGGCCACCTGGCGATGCGACCGCGTCAGCCGCGGCAACGCCTGCGCAATGCGCTGGGCCACGGTGGTGCCGGTGGTGTCTACGTTGGTGCTCATTCGTGGGGCCGTGCACTCCGAAGGGGAGTGTTTGATGTAAATCAGTTTACAAATATAAGACAAAAAAGAAAATTTTCTGTCATTTTTGATCGAATGAGCAAATTTCGGGCCCGCGAGGGGTCGATGCGAGAGGGGCGCGAAGATCGCCGGCCTGCGGCTAGGCGGCGCTTTTTTCCATGAACACGCTGAACGGATCGTCCGGGTAGCTCCCGAACGGGCCGCGCTTCACGTAGCCCGCGCTGGCGTAGAAAGCCAGCGCTTCCGGCTGGCTGATGCCGGTCTCGAGCGTGAATCGCGTGCATCCCTTGCCGAGCGCTTCGCTTTCCAGAAAGCCCAGCACTTTTGCGGCAATGCCTCGCCCGCGGTTTTCCGGCCGCACGAACATCCGCTTGAGCTCGCCGTATGCGGGCTCCAGCACCATGGCGCCGCAGCCGACGGCCGTTCCGCACTCGTCGCGCGCAACCGCAAACAACACATGCGCTGCCGACAGCGCGGCAATGTCGATGCCGTAGTGGCACTCGGGCGGATAGAGCGGCTTCTGGTAGGCGTCGAGTGCTTCGATGAGCTGGACGACTTCGGGCTGGTCGGGGTGTTCGAGGGCAATGTTCATGCGGAGGATTCTCTGGACTCCGCGAATCTTATTGAACCCCGGCCGCGCGTCGGCCTCGCGCCGCCATTCGCCGGGGCTATCGCGGATGCGTGACAGGGGCGGCGCTGTCGACCGCCGGCCTGCCATCGAGCGCCAAAGTGGCATTGAGCGCCGCAAGTGCATCGGCCGTGAGCGAGCCGTTCGCCTGGCGCAGGCGCAGGTCGCCCAGCAGCACGTTGTAGCGTGCCTGCGCCAGGTCGCGCTTGGTCTGGTAAAGCTGGCTCTGCGCATTGAGCACGTCGATGTTGATGCGCACGCCCACCCGGTAGCCCATGCGGTTGGCGTCCAGGGCCACCTGGCTCGATGCTTCGGCCGCCTCGAGCGCCTTCACCTGGCTGGCACCCGACACCAGGCCGAGGTAGGCGGCACGGGTCGAGACAGAAACGCTGCGGCGCGCGTTTTCCAGTGAGGCGCGCGATTGGTCTTCGAGCGCCAGCGTCTCGCGCACGCGGTTCTCGGTTGCGAAACCGGCGTATAGCGGCATGTTGAAGACCACGCCTATGCTGGCCCCGGCCACACGCACCTTGTCCGACGATGCGCTGGGCGAATTGCCTGGCGGATTGGTGCTGACGTTGTAGCCCAGCTGGGCGTCGATCGTCGGCTTGTGCCCGGCCTCGGCCTTGCGGACCTCGAGCGTTGCAACCTCCACCGCGAGGGCCGCCTGAACGATGGCCGGATGCGCGGCCTCGGCCTGCGCAAGCCAGCTACCCACGTCGCCCGGTGCCAGCCCGGGGAGCACCACCGGCGCGGCGAGCTGCACCGGCACGCTGCCCACCTGCCCGACGAGTTGGTCGAGGATGAGCTTCTTGACCTGCAGGTCGTTCTCGGCCGCAATTTCCTGCGCAATGACGAGGTCGTAGCGGGCCTGGGCTTCGCGCGCGTCGGTGATGGTCGATGTGCCGACTTCGAAATTGCGTTTGGCAAAGGCGAGCTGTTCGGCCACCGCCGCCTTTTGCGCCCGCACCAGCGCCAGGGTGTCGTGGCTTGCGAGCACATCGAAATAGGCCTGGCTCACGCGCACGATGAGATCCTGCTCGGCCAGCGTCAGCTGTGTCCGTGCGATCTCTTCGTGCCGCTTGCCTTGCTCGTATGCGGCCCAGTTGGCGGGGCGATACAGAGGCTGGATCAGGTTGATGCCGATGTTTCGCGCGCTGACGCCCCGCGTGAACGCGGCATTGCCGGCAGACACGTCCTGCTCGGTGAAAGAGGCCCCCGCCGTGAGGTTGACGACCGGCAGCACCCCAGCGCGCGCCTGTGCCGCCCTGGCCACGCTCGCGTCGTACTGGGCGCGCGCACCTTGGTAGACGGCGTCGTAGCTGCGCGCTGACTGGTACAGCTCCACCAGGCTTTGTGCCGATGCAGGCGCAGCGGCCAGCGCCAGCATCAGCGCGAACGGCTTGCTCGCCGATGCAGCGCGGCTTGTGGTTTGCATTTTTCGCTCCTCCGGATGTTGATCTTCTGCGGACCGTCATCACTCGCCTGAAGCCGCGCCCCTGTGCGCGAGACGCTTCAGTGTGTCGCTCGAAATTACTACCATTTCCTTAAGGCGATCTTAAGAGTGGGGACAAAGACTCGTCCGTGGCGGAACGAACGCTTTCAACCATTCCCACCACACAGAGGAGCCGCGCCATGTCAGTCACTGTCAATCAAGCAGACCTCGAGTTCATCCTTGCGCAGATCAAGATCGCAGAGGCGCATGCCGCAGGGCAGCCGTTGTTCGGGCCAGGAGGCCTGGTGCCTGCGTACAACGTCAGCTGGGGTTTGCGTACGGTCGATGGCACGTACAACAACCTGCTTCATGAAACGTGGGGCGCGGCGGACCAGCAGTTCCCGTCGCTGATGGACCCGGTGTACCGGCCTGCGGACGGCACGCTGTTCGATCCCGACGGGCCGGGCCCCGCACCCGCAATGCCGACGTCGGCGACCTATGCCCCGAGCAACGACCCGAACTCGCTCGTCTTCGACTCCAGCCTGCGCACCATCTCCAACCTGCTGGTCGACCAGACCCTGGGCAACCCGGCCGCGATCCTGACTGCCCTGGACCGCGCCGGATCGGCCGACTCCATGGCCGACCTTGCGGCCATCACCGTCATCTACCAGGCCTTCAAGCCCGCTTCCGATGCCGAGTACCAGGCCCGCGTCATTGCGCAGAACGCCCGGGCCGATGCGGAGGAACTCGGCGACGGCGACCCCAACACGCCTCCAACGCCGGAGGAGCAGGCCGCCCTCGACGCGGCGGCCGCCGCCGACGCGGACCATGCATTGACAGTCACCGCGCTGGAAGACGCCCGCGCGGTACGCGACGCCGCCGTCGCGCCCTACGGCATCGTGATGGAAGGCGACAACGTCAGCCTGCCCAACATCTCCCCGGACGTCGGCCTCTCGGCGTCTTTCAATTCATGGTTCACCCTCTTCGGCCAGTTCTTCGACCACGGCCTCGACCTCGTCAACAAGGGCGGCAGCGGCACGGTCTTCATTCCCCTGCAGCCGGACGATCCGCTTTATGTTCCCGGCAGCAACACCAACTTCATGGTGCTGACGCGCGCCACTGTTTCCGCCGGACAAGACGGCATCATGGGAACGGCCGACGACGTCGGGCCGGTGAACACCACCACATCGTTCGTCGATCAGAACCAGACCTACACCTCCCATTCCTCGCATCAGGTGTTCCTGCGGCAGTACGAGTTGAATGACCTGGGCGTGCCGGTTGCAACCGGCAAGCTGATCGAAGGCGGCAACGGCGGCATGGCGACGTGGGGCGAGGTAAAGGCGCAAGCGCTGCTCCTGGGCATCCAGCTGACCGACTTCGACGTGGGCAGCGTGCCCTTGCTCAGAACGGACCAGTACGGCAACTTCATTCCCGACCCGGTGACCGGCTTTGCGCAGGTCATCACGGGCATCGGCGTCGACGGCATTCCGAACACGGCAGACGACATCGTGGTGTCCGGCACGCCGGGCAGCCCCGTCAATCCGACGACGGCACTGGCGCTTCGCACCGGCCATGCCTTCCTGGCCGACATCGCGCACGAAGCCGTTCCCATCGGCAAGATCGCCGACGGCGACATCACCATCGGCTTGGGCAACCCGGGCAACGGAGACGCCGAGTACGACAACGAACTCCTCGACGCTCACTTCATCGCCGGCGACGGCCGCGTGAACGAGAACATCGGCCTCACCGCGGTTCACCATGTCTTCCATGCCGAGCACAACCGCATGGTCGATCACAACAAGGAAGTCATTCTTTCCACCGCGGCGGGCGGGGATCTGGCCTTCCTCAACGAATGGCTGCTCGAAGACGTTGCGGCTTTGCCTGTGGACCTCAGCACGCTGGTCTGGGATGGCGAGCGCCTGTTCCAGTCCGCCAAGTTCACCACCGAGATGCAATACCAGCACCTGGTGTTCGAGGAGTTCGCGCGCAAGGTGCAGCCGCAAATCAATGCGTTCGTCGTTCCGGACGGCTTCGACGTGACCATCGACCCTTCGATCGTTGCCGAGTTTGCGCACGTCGTCTACCGATTCGGGCACTCGATGCTCACCGAGACTATCGATCGCTTCGACCCGAATTTCAACCCGAATGACATCGGCCTGATCGAGGGCTTCCTCAATCCGGTGGCGTTCGACTCCGGCCACACGATCACCGACGAAATCGCCGCCGGCGCGATCATCCGAGGCATGACGCGGCAGGTGGGCAACGAGATCGACGAGTTCGTGACCAGTGCGCTGCGCAACAACTTGCTGGGGCTTCCGCTCGACCTGGCGACCATCAACCTGGCGCGGGGACGCGACACGGGCGTGCCGTCGCTCAACGCCGCCCGGCGCGAGTTCTACAACGCAACCAACAACGCCGCCGAACTGCGGCCGTACGACAGCTGGGTGGACTTTGCCGGCAATCTCAAGCACGAAGCGTCGATCATCAATTTCATCGCCGCCTACGGCACGCACCAGCTCATCACCGGGCAGACCACCATCGAGGGAAAGCGCGACGCGGCGCTGACGATCATCACGGGCGCCTCGGTCGGGGGGCTGCTGGTACCCGAGGACGCGGTCGACTTCCTCAACGGCACGGGTGCCTGGACCAGCAACGCCAATGGGGTCACCATCACCGGCCTGGACAACGTCGACCTGTGGATCGGCGGCTTGGCCGAAAAGATCCTTCCGTTCGGCGGCATGCTTGGCTCGACCTTCAACTTCGTGTTCGAGAACCAGATGGAGAGCTTGCAGAACGGCGATCGCTTCTACTATCTGCAGCGGCTCGACGGCTTGCACCTGTTCGGCGAAATGGAGAACAACTCCTTCGCTGAAATGATCATGACCAACACGAACGCGACGCACCTGCCGTCAGACGTGTTCTCGACCCCGGGCCTGGCGCTCGAGGTGGACATCGCAAGGCAGTTCAACGACCTGGACGGCGACGGCGACCTGGAGAGCACCGACCCGGTAGGCGGCGGGATCCTGACGCCGCTGGTGGTTCGCAACAACCCCGGCACGGTCGGGCCGGACACCAACTACCTCAGGTATACGGGCGACCAGCACGTGGTGCTCGGCGGCACCGAGGGCAACGACATCATCATTGCGAGCGAGGGCGACGACACCATTCACGGCGACGGCGGAAACGACAACCTCGAAGGCGGCGCCGGCAACGACATCATCAATGCCGGGGCGGGCGACGACATCGTCAGGGACCTGGGCGGCGACGACAACATCAAGGCCGGCGACGGCAACGACGTGGTCCATGGCGGCCCGGGCCTCGACCTGATCATGGGCGGCAAGGGGCAGGACTTCATCGTCCTGGGCACCGATGCGGGCTCGGAAGTCTTCGCGGGTGAAGGCAACGACTTCATCCTCGGCAGCAAGAACGCCGAGCGCATTCTCGGCAATGAGGGCGACGACTGGATCGAGACCGGAACCTTCGACGGTGCGCCCGGCGACAGTTTCGACGAGATCTTCGCAAAAGACGGCATCGTCGGCCACGACGTGTTCCTGGGCGATGGCGGTTTCGATGAGTTCATTGCCGAGGGCGGCGACGACATCATGGTGGGCAGCCCGGGCCGCGGCAAGCTGGCCGGCATGTCGGGCTGGGACTGGGTGACCTACAAGGACAACACAGCCTTCGTCGATGCCGACCTGACGCGCGGCATCGTGTTCGACGAGAACCCGACGCCACCCCAGAACGGAACGCTGGATGCCTACGAATCGGTAGAAGGCCTTTCGGGCACGCGGTTCAACGACGTGCTCACCGGCGCCGACACTATTGCCGACGAGCGGCTTCCGTTCGCACAGGGCGGCACCGAGGGCTACACCGGCAGCAGGCTCGACGCGGCCGGCATCGCGCGCATTGCGGGCCTGCAGGCCGTGCTGGGCGCCGGAGTCACCAGCTACATGGCGGGCGACATCATCCTTGGCGGCGACGGCAGCGACCTCATCATGGGCCGCGGTGGCGACGACATCATCGACGGCGACAAGTGGCTCGACGTGCAGATCGGCGTCTACGCCGCCAACGACCCCAATCACACCGGCACCCCGATCGCGCTGCACAGCAGCATGAAGACGCTGGTCAACTCGATGTTCGCGGGCACCATCAACCCCGGCCAGCTGGCGATCGTCCGCTCGATCAAGTCGGACGCCGACGCTGTTGCCGACATCGACACCGTCGCCTACCTGGGGCCGCTGGCCAACTACGCCTTCGGCACCGACGCCAACGGCAGGCTCACCGTGACCGACATCGGGATAGATGCGACCGAGGGCACCGACACGCTGAGCGGCATCGAGCGGCTTCAGTTCACCGACGCCACGCTTGGCATCATCTCGGGCACGGCCGGCGCCGACACGCTGAACGGCACCGCGGGCAACGATCTGCTGCTGGGGCTGGGCGGCAACGACACGCTCAACGGACTCGCCGGGGACGACGTGCTGGTGGGCGGGGCGGGTAACGACACGCTCAACGGCGGCCTGGGGAACGACACCTACGTATTTGGCCTTGCGGACGGAAGCGACACCATCAACGAGCCCGTCAACGCGACAAGCGGAGGAACGGCCGACCGCATCGTCATTCAGGCCGGCGGCGCGGCGCTCACGGGGCTCAATGCGCAGGACAGTAGCGGCGCCTCGAACAACGGCAACCTCGTCATCAACTTCAACGGGCAGATGGTCACCGTCAACGGCCACTTCAACGGCACGGACGCGCAGACTGGCGTGGAGCGCATCAACTTCAACGACGGCAGCTTTGCGGGCTACCTGCTCGGCGCGGACGACTACCTGGTCAGCAGGGCTGATCCGTTCGGTGCCAGGAATCTTGGCGCCTCGACGGCCAACAACTTCATCGCCGGCGAGCAAGGCGTGGACGATGTGATCATCGGAGGCAGCGGCAACGACCTGATCTTCGGCGGCACCGGCGACAACAACTTGAGCGGCGGGCTCGGCGACGACCTGCTGGTGGGCGGCTCGGGCATTGGCGACAACGACGTGCTCGACGGCGGCCTGGATGCGGACACGATGGTCGGCCTGGCGGGCAACGACACCTACATCGTGGATGACGTGGGCGACGTGGTCGTCGAGGCGGTGGGTGCAGGCACGGACGAAGTCGAGACCGAGATGACCGTCTACTCGCTGGAGCTTGTCGACAACGTGGAGAACCTGACCTACACCGGCATCGACGCCGACCCGTTCGTCGGAACCGGCAATGCCCTGAACAACGTCATCAGCGGCGGCGACCTGGCCGACACGCTGAGCGGACTTGGCGGCAACGACACCTTGAACGGCGGCCTGGGCATCGACACGCTCCTGGGTGGTGACGGCAACGACACGCTCAACGGCGGGGACGACGACGATCTGCTGGCCGGCGGCATCGGCAACGACACGCTGAATGGCAACGACGGCAACGACCTGCTGGACGGCGGCGTCGGCAACGACGCGATGAACGGTGGGGCGGGCGACGACACCTTCGTGGTGGACAGCGCAACCGACACGGTCATAGAGGGCGCAGGTGGCGGCACCGATACCGTGCAGTCGACCGTCACGTACACCATCACCGATGCGGACGTGGAGAACCTCACCCTGCTTGGCACCGGCAACATCAACGGCACCGGCAACGGGGCAGCCAACGTGATCACCGGCAACGCAGGCAACAACGTGCTGACGGGCGGCGCCGGCAGCGACACCGCGAGCTATGCCACGGCAACGGCGGGCGTCACGGTGTCGCTGGCCATTGCGGCGGCGCAGGCCACCGGCGGGGCGGGCAGCGACACGCTCTCGAGCATCGAGAACCTGGTGGGAAGCGCCTTCGCCGACTCGCTGACGGCGAGCGGAACCGCGGGGCTCGGCGTCGCCAACCTGCTGAGCGGCGGAGCGGGCAACGACACGCTGAGCGCAACAGTGGACAACGTGCGCGACACGCTGGACGGCGGCGCCAACACCGACACCGCCAACTACTCGGCCTACACGGCGGCACTCACGGTGAACCTGGGCGGCGCGGCGCCGATCATCGTCGGGGGCTCCGGCAACAATGCGGCCAACTCCGACGTGCTGGTATCTGTGGAGAACTTCACCGGCGGCGCCGGCGCCGACACCATCTCCGGCAGCACGGCCGCGAATGTCCTGAACGGCGGCTTAGGTAACGATACCTTCAACTACGCGATCGGCGGCGGCGCCGACACCATTGACGGCGGCGGCGGCACCGACACGTTGAATATCGTGGGCGTGGCCAACAACGATGTGCTGGATGTCGTCTACAACGGCGCCATCACCTCGGTTGAGGGCGGCACCGTCACCGGCGTCGAGTCGATCACGGCCAACCTTGGCGGCAATGCCGACACGCTCTCGTATGGAACCTCCGCAACGGCGGTCACCGTCAACCTGCAGGCGGGCACGGCGTCGGGCTTCACGTCCATTGCCAGCATCCTGAACGTGACGGGCGGCTCCGGCAACGACACGTTGACGGGCGGCGCCGGAGCCAACACCCTCAACGGCGGAGCGGGCAACGACATCATCAACGGCGGCGTCGGTGGCGACATCTTCATCGGCGGGATCGGTGCCGACACCATCAACTCGGGGGTGGCGAACGACAACGCGCAGGACATCTTCAGGTTCAGCGCGGCCGATGAGTTCGGCGACGTGGTCAGCAACTTCGACGCCAACGGACCGACCGCGGCAGGGGACGACCGCATCGAGTTCACCGGAGCGCTCAACACTGCGTGGGACGACGGCAACGGCAACGACAACTTCCTGTTTGCTTCGGGCAACGGCTCTGGCGGCACGGTGAACGTCACGGTCGGGCAGGGCAACGCCGACATCGAAGCCTTGCTGCTGACCGGTACCGGCGGTGAAGGTGTCACCACGGCCAACCTCGGCAACGCGGCGTTGGTTTCGGCGGCATTCAACGCCGAGTTCGCCATTACCGCGGGCGCCGGCGAAGACGCGCTGCTGGTCATCAACGACACCAACGGCAACAGCTTCTCGCTGTGGCAATGGGTGCAGGCCGGCGGAGGGGAAACGTCGGCTGGAGAACTGACGCTGATCGGCACCTTCAGCGCCAACGCGGCGGTGGTGGCGGCCAACTTCGACTTCGCCTGACCGGCAAAGCAAGGCACGGAGCAGGGCGCGCGAGCGCCTTGCTCCGCATACTGGAGGAGACAAGAACATGAAGCCGATCTGGGCCGAGATGAGACCGCTGTTGTTCAACATGGGGCTCTTCTCGTTCGTCATCAATCTGCTGTACCTGGTGCCTGCGCTCTTCATGCTGCAGGTGTTCGACCGGGTGATTCCCACCAACAGCCGCGAGACGCTGTGGGTGCTGCTGGCCGGCGTGGGCGCTGCGCTGGCCATCCTGTTCGTGCTGGACTACGTGCGCCTGCGCCTGCAGCACCTGAGCGGCAACATCGTCGACGAGCGGCTCTCGCCGCCGGTGGTGCACGCGGTCGTCGTTGCCACGGCCCGCTCGCCGCTGAGTGCGAGGCCGGATGCAATGCGCGACATCGCGACGCTGCGTGGCTTGTTCTCGGCCAACGGGTTGACGGCGCTGATGGATGCGCCATGGATCGTGGTCTATGTGGCCGTCATCGCCTTCTTCCACCCGGCCCTGGGCCTGGGGGCCGCAGGCGCCGCCATTGTGATGATTGGCCTGGCCTGGCTCAACGACCGGATGAGCCGCAAGGCATTGGACGCGGTGCAGAAGGAAACGCGCAGCGCGTCGCGCTACGTGGAAGGATCGCTGCGCAACGCGGAGGTGCTGCAGGCCATGGGCATGACCGAGCGCCTGCTCGCCCGCTGGCGCAAGCAGCAGGACGAGGCGCTGGCGCTGCAGGGCACCACCAGCCATTCGAGCGTGATGTTCAGCGCCGCTTCGCGGTTTCTGCGCCAGGGCGTGCAGGTCATGATGATGTCGATCGGCGCCTACCTGGTGCTCACGCAGTCGGCTTCGGCGGGCGTGATGATCGCCACCACGGTATTGCTGGGCCGCGCCTTGCAGCCGGTGGAGCAGATCGTCGGCAGCTGGCGCGTGCTGAACGAGGCGCGCTCCGCCTATCGCCGCTTGCGCGATCTGTGCGGCCACTTCGACAAGGGCGAGCCGCAGATGTCGCTGCCCCGGCCGATGGGTGAACTGCGCGTGGAGGGCGTATCGTTGCGCCTGCCGGGCACCGAGAAGCTGGCGCTGACCGGCGTTTCCCTTAACCTCGCCGCCGGCGAGGCACTGGCCATCATCGGGGCGAGCGCAGCGGGAAAATCCACGCTGGCGCGGCTTCTGACCGGCATCTGGCAGCCGACCATCGGAAGCGTCAGACTGGACGGCGCCGATCTCTCAGCATGGCCGCGCAGCGAACTGGGCCCATGGATCGGCTATGTGCCGCAGGACGTGGAGCTGTTCGACGGCACGGTCTCCGACAACATCGGCCGGCTCTCCAAGCCCGACCCCAAGGCGGTGATCGCGGCCGCCAAGCGGGCCAACGCGCACGACATGATCCTGCAACTGCCGAAAGGCTACGACACGCCCATCGGTGAGGCCGGAGCGCGCCTGTCGCCAGGCCAGCGCCAACGCATTGCACTTGCGCGCGCGATGTATGGCGACGTGCGCCTGGTGGTGCTCGACGAACCGAACGCGAGCCTGGACGCGGAGGGCGAAATTGCGCTGGCGCACGCCCTCAGCAGCCTGCGCGCAGAGGGTGTGACTTCCATTGTGGTGACGCACCGCCCGTCGCTGGTCGCGCACGTGGACAAGATCCTCATCCTCGAGGCTGGGCAGGTGAAGCAGTTCGGGCCGGCTGGCGAGGTGATGAAGGCGATGCAGAAGCAATCGCAGGCCGCAGTCGCCGAACGCGAGCGCGAGCGTGAACGCGAGCGCACGGCATAGGACCCGAAAGGCAGGAACATATGACGCACGCACAAGCGCTCCCGCATGCCGGCAGGGCACCGAAACGAAAGACCAGCGATCAGCAGATCAGGCGTCTCATGAACATGGGGCTGTGGACGGTGCTGGGCATCGTCATCCCGTTGGGGGCGTGGGTCGGGCTCGCGCCGCTGGCAATGGCGGTGGTGGCACCGGCGCACGTCAAGGTCGACTTGAACCGGCGGCCCGTCCAGCATCTGGAAGGCGGCATCGTGAGGCAGGTGCTCGTTCGCGACGGACAAGTGGTGAAAGAAGGCGAACCGCTGATAGTCATCGGCGACGTGGGGGTGGACGCCGACCGCAACCGGCTCACCTATCGCCTTGCGGTAGAACGCACGGCATTGGAGCGGCTGGATGCGGAGCAGCGCCGCGCCGACAAGCTGGTGTTCTCCGAAAGCCTGCAGGCGGAAGCCCGCAAGGACACGCGCCTGCAGGATGCGATGGCCAAGGAATCGGCACTGTTCCACGCGCGCCGGCATTCGCTGCAGAGCGAGTTGGCGCTGATGCGGCAGTTGCGCCAGAGAGTGCAGCAGGAAATCGGGGCGCTGGAGGCGCAGGGCAGCAAGGCGCAGGAATCGCTGGCCCTGCAGCACCGCGATCTCGATGCCAATCGCGGCCTGGTGCAGGAGGGCTTCGTTTCATCGGCGCGGATCAACCAGATGGAAGCCTCGGTGGCCGACTACACATCCAAGCTGGAGGAGCGCCGCTCCGAGCTCGCACGCGGCCATGGACGGTTGATCGACGCCGACATCAAGAGCAATTCGATCGTCAACGAATACCTTCGCTCGGCGAGCGACCAGCTCAAGACGACGGTGGCGCGGGTGAGCGAGATCGAGCAGGAACTGCGCAAGTCCGACGATGCCACCACGCGCCAGGTGGTGCTGGCGCCGGCAGCCGGCGAGATCATCGATTTGAAGTTCACCTCGCCGGGTTCGGTCGTGCGGCCCGGTGAAACCATTGCGGAGATCGTGCCGAGCAACACGGCCCTGATGATCGAGGCGCAGATACGGCCCGAAGAAGTGAACAACGTCCTGATAGGGCAGCACGCCCGCATCAAGTTCACCGCGTTCAAGTACCGCAATGCCACGATGGTGTCGGGCAAGGTTACCTATGTATCGGGAGACCGGTTCACCGACAAGTCCACGCAGATGCCGTACTACAGCGTTTCGATCCTGGCGGACGCCGAGTCGGTGAAGGCGGTGGGCGACCTGAAGATGCAGGCCGGCATGCCTGCCGAGGTCTATATCGACGGCGGGTTCCAGACCGCGCTTCAGTACCTGTTGGAGCCGATCACGTCGACGTTGCGCAGGGCGGCGAGGCAGATGTGAACCACTTCGCTCCGGTCGGGCGCAGATGTTCCCGGGGCTGCCGTTGGAAACCGGACCGAGGCCCGCAGGCCGCCCAGCGGCGACTCGAGCAGCCGCACCGGCGCCTGATGCGCCTGCGCCACCGCGTGCACGATCGACAGCCCGAGGCCGACGCCATGCCCGTCGACGCGCCCGAGACGATTGAAGCGCTGAAACGCCTCCGCATGCCGGCTGGCGGGAATGCCGGGGCCCGAATCGTCGACGGTGAGTACAACCGCATGGCGGCCCCGCGCACTGCCCACTTCAATGCGTCCGCCGACGGGGGTGAAACGAATGGCGTTGACGATCAGGTTGCGCATCAGCAGATGCAGGCCGAGCTCTTCGGCCAGCAGCTCCCGCACCTCGAACCGCGTCTTCAGCGCCAGATCGCGCTGGGCCGCCGCAGGACCGAGGTCGGCCATCACGTCTCTGTAGACCTCTTCCAGGTTTACAAGGTTCAGGGCATGCCCGCCGGTCGCCGCAAGGCTGTCGATTCGCGCGAGATCGAGCAGCTGATCGAGAAGGTAGCTGGCCTGATCGATACCCGACATCAGATGCCGCAAGGAAGCCGACAGCTCTTGCGGCGAATCCGCGAGCGTGGAGGCCAGTTGGGCCTGCGCGCGCAGGCCGGCCAGCGGCGTGCGCATCTCGTGCGCCGCAATCACGGTGAAGTCGCGCTCGACCGACAACGCCTTTCTGAATCGCTCGAACAATGCATTGATCGAATCGACCATGGGTCTGAGTTCGGTAGGCGGGTCCTCGGCATTCAGTTCCGTGAGGTCGAGCGCGTGGCGTTCCCGAAGCTGTGAGGCGTAGCCCTCGACGGATCGAAGCGCACGGTGGAGGAACCACCAGGCACTCACGAAGATCAGGATGAGCGGGATCGCCAGGTAGGAAAGAAAGTACCTCGTGGTGGTGCCGATCGCGCCCTTGCGGTAGCCCACGCGCTCCGCGATCTGGACGATCATGCCGCCCTTTTTGGCCGCTTCCGAATAAGTCCTCACGCTCTCGCCATCCACGATTGCCTTGCCGAAGCCGCGCTCTGCAAGCGGCCGCATCGGGACGCCCGAGGGGGCCTTGTGGCTCTGAAGAAGCAGCCGTCCGTTGGGCGACCATATCTGGTAGTGATAGTGCGTGCCGAGCGTGTCGCCGGTTTCGTGGACGCCGTCGTCGTGTCCCTCCGCGGAGATCTCGGCGATTTCGTGATCCGCGAACGCCAGTGCCGTATGCGCCAGCGCAACAAGACGGGCATCCAGCACTTTCTCGTCGGAGAGGTGGTCGGCCCTGTACATGGCGGCAGCTGCCGCCAGCAGTGTGGCGGCGCATACGAAGAGCACGATTGCCGCCAGGCGGCGGCGCAGGGACCACGGGTCGCCCGACCGCTTATTCATTCCAGGTCTCTGGCCCGAGCTGGTAGCCGACGCCTCGCACCGTGAGGATGAGTTTGGGCGAAAACTTGCGGCGCAGGAAATGAACGTGGACCTCGACCGCATTGCTCTCGACCTCGACGTCGAAGGTGTAGAGCGCCTCTTCGAGCTGGGAGCGCGAAAGCACCTGGTTCTTGCGGCGCACCAGGATCTCCAGCAGCCAGAACTCCTTGTTGGTCAGCGGGACGACGTTGCCATGGAGCGTTGCCATGCGATGGGATGGGTGCAGCTTCAGCGGGCCGTGCTCCGGCTCTGCGGCACTGGGCGTCTTGCCGTTCACCCGGCGCAGCACGGCCCTGACCCGGGAGGCCACTTCGTCCAGGTCCAGCGGCTTGATCATGTAGTCGTCGGCACCCATGTCGAGCAGGCGCACCCGTTCCCGAATGCCGCAACGTGCCGTGATCACGATTACCGAAATGGGAATGCCGCGCGTTCGAATGCTCTTGAGCAATATGTCGCCGGTGACGTCGGGCAAGCCGAGGTCAAGCAGGACGCAGTCGTAGGTGCAGGAGGCGAGCGAAGCAAGAACGTCTTTTCCAAGGCGACTCCAGTCCACTGCGTAGCCCGTTCGAACCAGGCCTTTGTGAACCGCGCTTCCGAGCAGTTCGTTGTCTTCGACCAGGAGAAGGCGCATGCGGCACCGACGTGAATCGAACGCGGGTCAGCGCAAACGCCGCACGAACTCGACGAGCGAGGTTCGCACCGGGGGCACCACCGGATTCCTCTTCGAAAGAGGGCTTTCGAAATTCATTCTTGTCTCCTCCGCCCATTGATCTTGCTCAATCGATGTTGGCTCTCGGGGTCGTCTGCTCACGCAGCGGCCGGCGGGGGTCAAGTCCATCTTGCGCTATGAAAACGGAGGTATCAATGTATAGAGTGACGAGGCAAAGTGCAACGTTTTTCTTACTTCCTGACGTTTTCTTTAGGTCTATTACTCAATCGGGTGAGAGCCCAAGCACCCAGCGCTTGAAGTGCTCCAGTGCCCCCGAGGCGGGCGGCCCTTCGGGGTAGGCGAAGTAATAGCCCTGGCTCACGTCCAGGTGCCGGTCGATCGGTACCACGAGTTCGCCGGTTCGCAGTTCGCGCTCGATCAAAAGGCGCGGTGCCAGGCCCACGCCCATGCCGGCGGCAGCGGCGGCGGTCACCATGGTGAAGAGCTCGTAGCGCGGGCCGCGCGAAGCGTGCAGCGTGTAGTCCCACCCTTGCTGCGCATACCAGTCGCGCCAGGCGTGCGAACGCGTGCTCAGGTGCACATGGCGGCAACGCTCGAAGGCCGCTTCGTTCCACGGCCCGTTGGCATCGCGAAACGCCGGGCTACAGACGGGAACCATCTCGCCTTCGGAAAAGATCAACCCGCCCTGCGTGCTGGGCCAGAACTGGTCGCCGAAATAGATGGCGGCGTCGTAGGCGTTTTCCTGGAAAGAGAAGGGCTGCGTGCGCACCGAGAGATTGACTGTGATGTTCGGGTGCTGCCGGCTGAAGTCGGGCAGCCGCGGAATCAGCCATTGGGTGGCAAAGGTGGGCACCACCGCCACTTCGAGCACAAAGCCCATGTCATGGCCGGCGCTGATTTCGAGCGTGTCGCGGCGAATCTGGTCCAGGTGCCGGCGGATGCGCGCGGCATATTCGCGCCCGGTGTCGGTGAGCGTGAGCCGCCGGCGCACGCGTGAAAACAGCGGCACGCCCAGCCGTTGCTCGAGCGTGGCCACCTGCCGCCCGACGGCGCTTTGCGTCAGCGCCAGTTCGGCCGCCGCGCGGGTAAAGCTCCCCAGGCGCGCCGAGGCCTCGAAGGCCTGCAGCGCGCCCAGGTTGGGAATGTCTTTTCTCATCGTTGCTATTCTGCGTGCGGGCCTCGCGGTTTTTCCCGGCGCTTGTAAGAATGGGCCTGTGGACGAGCAGCAAGAAAGGGATTTCATGCGTCGTGTGGTGATCATCGGCGGCGGGGCCATCGGCTCAGCCATTGCCTATTTTCTGAACCAGGACCCGTCGGAGGAGCCGTTCGACGTGACCGTGGTCGAGCGCGATTTCTCGTACACGCAGGCGTCCTCGGCCTTGTCGGCAAGCTCGATCCGGCAGCAGTTCTCCACCGCCATCAACATCGAGATGTCGCTCTACGGCATCGACTTTTTTCGCCGGCTTGGCGAAACCCTGCGCGTGGGCGACAACGTGCCCGACATTGGCCTGGTCGAGCCCGGGTACCTGTATCTGGCCCCGCCGGACGGCGTCGATGTGCTGCGGGAGAACCATACGACGCAAAAGGCACATCGTGTCGACGTGGTCCTGATGACGCCCGAGCAGCTGAAAGCCCGCTTTCCGTGGATTTCGACCGAAGGCATCGCGCTGGCTTCGCTGGGCCTTTCGGGCGAGGGCTGGTACGACGGCTACAGCCTGCTGCAAGCGTTTCGAAAGAAGGCCATTTCACAGGGCGCGCGCTACGTGCAGGCAAAGGCAACCGGGCTGCAGCGCAGCGGCCGCGCGCTGACGGGCGTGGAACTGGACATCGGCGACCCGCTCGAAGCCGACGTGGTGGTCAACGCGGCGGGCGCCTGGGCCGCCAAGGTGGCGGGCTGGGCCGGCATCGATCTGCCGGTGCGCGGGCGCCGCCGCATGGTGTTCAGCTTTTCGTGCCCAGACACCTTGCCGGGTTGCCCGCTGATCATCGACACGTCAGGCATCTGGCTGCGCCCCGAGGGCCGTCGCTTCATCTGCGGCTTTGCGCCGCCGCAGGACAGGGACCGCGACGATGCGCCGCTCGAGGTGGACTACCGCGTTTTCGACGATTTCATCTGGCCGGCGCTGGCTGCGCGCGTGCCGGTGTTCGAGGCCATTCGCATGACAAGCGCGTGGGCCGGCTACTACGAGATGAACGTTTTCGACCACAACGCAATCCTCGGGCTGCACCCGGATTGCGACAACCTCTACTTTGCCAACGGCTTCTCAGGGCATGGGCTGCAGCAATGCCCCGCGGCGGGACGGGGCGTGGCGGAGCTCATCCGCTACGGCGGGTACCGCAGCCTCGACCTGTCGCCGGTTTCGTTCGCGCGCATTCTTGAAAACAGGCCGTTGGTCGAGAAGAACGTGATCTAGCCGGAGGCCGGGCAGAGGCGTACGATCATCCGCAAGCGAGGGCCACAGCACATGACTGCACAGGCATTGATCGATACCGCACAGGCGCTGGTTGCCGGCGACAAGGGCTTGCTTGCCATGGACGAGAGCAACGCCACCTGCCACAAGCGCTTTGCGAAGCTGAACATTCCCCAGACCGAAGACGCGCGCCGCAGCTGGCGCGAGCTGATCGTGACCGCGCCGGGCCTTGGCGCAAGCATCAGCGGCGCGATTCTTTTCGACGAAACGATCCGGCAGCGCACGAGCGGGGGCGCGACCTTTGTCTCGGCACTCGAGGCGGCGGGCATCATTCCGGGCATCAAGGTCGACACGGGCGCGAAGCCTCTGGCGGGCCACCCCGGCGAGACGGTGACCGAGGGCCTGGACGGCCTGCGCGAGCGGCTGGCCGAATACGCCGGCATGGGGGCGCGCTTTGCCAAGTGGCGCGGCGTCATCACACCGGGGGCCGGCTTGCCCAGCCGTGCGTGCATAGAGGTCAATGCCCATGCGCTGGCCCGCTACGCGGCGCTGTGCCAGGAGGCGGGGCTGGTTCCCATCGTCGAACCCGAAGTGCTGATGGAGGGGGACCATTTCCTCGCACGCTGCGCCGAAATCACCGAAGAAACGCTGCATGCGGTCTTCGTTCAATTGCGTTTGCAGGGCGTGCTGCTGGAGGGCATGCTCTTGAAGCCCAACATGGTCTTGCCCGGCCAGGCCTGTCCGATTCAGGAGAGCGTGGACGAGGTGGCCGACGCCACGGTGACCTGCCTGCTGCGCACCGTGCCCGCTGCCGTGCCGGGCATCGCGTTCCTTTCGGGAGGGCAGTCGGCGCAACTTGCTTCGGCCCGGTTGAACGCCATGAACGCGCGGTTCGCATCGCGGCTGCCCTGGGCGCTGGCGTTCTCATACTCGCGCGCCGTTCAGCAGCCGGCACTGGACGCGTGGAAGGGTGACGCCGCCAATGTCGCTGCGGCGCAGAAGGCGCTTGTGCACCGCGCCCGTTGCAACCAGGCAGCGCGTCGCGGCAACTACGACGCCTTGGCGGACGCACCCGGGCCCGGCTGAGTTCAGCCGCCCTTTGCCGGGTTCACCAGCACAGGGGTCGCCCGATAGCTTTCCGGAAACAGCTTCTTCAGGTTTTCGATCTTCGGCATGTCGTGGATCACGATGTAGCCGTGCCGCGGATGGCGCGTGAGAAAGTCCTGGTGATAGGCCTCGGCCGCATAAAAAGGCTTCGACATTTCGATGGTGGTCGCCAGTGGCTTGCCGAAGGTCTTGGCCTGGGTCAGCTGCACGATGTAGTCCCTTGCAACGCGGGCCTGCTCGATGTTCTCGGCAAACACAGTGGAGCGGTATTGGGGGCCCGTGTCCGGCCCTTGGCGGTTCAGCTCGGTCGGATCGTGCGCTACCGAGAAATAGATCTGCAGCAGCTTGCCATAGCTGATTTGCTGCGGGTCGTAGGTGATGCGCACCGATTCCGCGTGGCCGGTGTTGCCGGAACCCACGCGCTCATAGCGTGCCGTCTTCGATTCGCCGCCGGCATAGCCCGACACGGCGTTGTTCACGCCCTTGACGCGCTGGAATATGCCCTGCACGCCCCAGAAGCAGCCGCCGGCGAACACGGCGGTTTCGTATTTGGTGGTGGGCGAGGCCATGACGTCGACCTTGGGCGCGGGCACGCGCCGTGCGGGCTCGGCGGCTAACGAAGACACGGCAGTCCAGGCCAGCGCCGCGGCTGCCAGCGCGGCTGCAGTGAATGCGAGGGTTCTCATGTGCTGTCCCGTGCGAGTGAGCCTTCGATGCCAGGCCGGTGGGAGCGACATTGCCGCCGAACGTGGCGTGCGTCAATGCCGCGTACCCGTGCCTTTTATCGACGTTTATCGACCTGCCGGTTCAGCCACTCGACCGGCGCTTGCACGCCGGCCAGAACCCCTTGCGCTTTTTTACGGTGGGCAAGGGCGCGCCGCCGCCGCGCCCGGCCGCGTCGCCTGGCTCGTGGGGCCTTCGTCCACCGTGCCAAGAGGTCGGGTGAAGGTGCAGCCATAGGCCGGATCCGCCACCGTGGCAGCCGTGACCACGTCGTCACCCGCCGGCTTCACGCCGTCGCGCTCCCACTTGATCATGGCGTCGAAGGCTTCGACCTGCTCCGCGATCGTGAAGTCGCAATGGGAAATGCCGCGCACGGCGCGCTGTACCAGCCAGTTGCTGTTGCCCTTGGCCGCGACGCGCTGGTGGTAGATCTGCTGCATGCTGAAGGGCACGTACAGGTCGCCCAGCGTGTGCAGCGAGACCACCGGGATCTTGAATTCGCCGTTCGCCTTGGGAATCCAGCGCAAGCCGTCGGTGCGCAGCCGGTTGGCGTCGGGCGCTGCGGTGAGCTTGAGCACCGATGCGTTCAGCGCGGTCGTTCCCGGCACGTCGCCGTCGATGGTGTAGGTGAAGCGATTCGTATCGAGCGTGCTCTTGTTCAGGATGCCGTTGACCGTGCCGTCGCTGCCGAACACGCTCCAAACCGCCGCAAACGAGCCGCCCTGCGTGAACCCGAGATCGAACATCGGCCGTTCGCCGCCCGTGAGGTTCTTCACCACCGATCCGAACTTCAGGCCGGTGGCAGTGGGCGTACCCGGAAAGGCCGTGTAGAGCGTGCCCGTGACCTGCGTCCTGATGTCCAGCCAGTTGACAGTCGGGTACTTGGGCAGGCCTGCCAGTGCCTGTGCGGCGATCTGTGCGCCTGCAAAGTAGTCGAACAGCTCGGTGTCGCCGAGCACGCCGCACATCGGCACTGCGCCGTTGTATTTGACTTTGTGGTTGGCCGTGGCAAAAGCCTCGTCCTCGATGGCCGCCGCGGTGATGTGGCCGCCCATCGAGTGTCCCGTGATGTAGACCTTCGACGGCGCGGCAAGCTCGCGGCCATTGGCCTTGGCAATGGCGTTGAACTGCAAGGCCAGCGCGTTGGTGTCTTCCACGCCCGCGCGCACGTCGTAGAAATTCTTGCTGTAGCTCGACGCGGCCCAGGCATAGCCGTTCTGAATCAGGTAGCGGCGGATGGACGGGGCGTTTACCTTCAGCAGGTTGCTTTCACCCGCATAGCCGTGCGCGTACATCACGAGCTTGCCGTTCCAGTTGGCGGGCACCTCGACCTGGTATTGCGCGCCGCCGAGCATGCCGGCCCAGCGGCTGGTGGTGGCGTTGTCGACGGTGTCGCTGGCGTCCGAGGCGAGCGCCGCGAAGGTGGTGGCTGAAGCATCGGAGGGCGCAAACGAGTTGCGGCTGTCCTGCAGGCGCGTCTCTTCGGGCGGCGGTGGGGGCGGTGGAGGAGGTGGGGGCGGCGCGGGGGCCGGAGCCGGCGGCAGCGGGGTGAACGCAAAGCCGCCCCCACCGCCACCACCGCCGCAGGATGCGACGGCAAGGCTGGCTGCAAGGGCAAGAAATGTCAGGCGCGCGGAATGCATGGGATGTCTCTCTCCGTTCTTGTGGTGTTGGGAAGAAGAAGCCAGGCGCAGCGCTGCATCGCCAGGCCGTAGAGAACGACCGTGCTATTTCGCTGGACCGGCGGCGCAGCGTAGGGGCGTTGCCGGGCGCCTCAGCCCGGGCTTTCCCGTATCTGCTATCTCGTACGCGACACCAGCGCCATGCCGGCGCGCGGAGGCGTCATTCCTTGCGGCGCGTGACCACCACCGTGGCCTCCAGCCCGTCGTAGGCCTCGGCGTCGCCATACCAACTGCCTGAGATCGGCGCGGCCTGCGCCGGGTCTCGCGTGACGCCGACACGGATCAGCTGGCCGCTGCCCATGAGGTTGTTGGTCGGGTCGAACGCCAGCCAGCCGACGCCCGGCAGGTAGGCCTGCAGCCACGCGTGGGTGGTGCCGGCGCCGGTCATCGATTCGCCAGGCGACTGGGCTGCGCGGTCGAGCGCGGCGTCGTAGATGTAGCCCGAGACAAAACGGGTGGCAATGCCCAGGCGGCGCGTGGCTTCCATCATCAGCAGTGCATAGTCGCGGCAGCTGCCGCTGCCGAGTGCCAGCGTCTGCAGAGGCGTTTGCGTGCCTTCCTCATCGCGCGCCTTGTATTCGAGGCTCTGGCCGATGTGCGCGTTCATGCGCGTGAGCACTTCGCGCGTGCTGTTGGGCTTGTCGGTGTGCAGGAACTGGTGGGCCCAGCGGATCAGCGTGCCGTTCGCATCGTCGTCATGGTGCGGGCGCAGGTAGTGCTCAAGGTCGAGGCGCTCCTGCACCGAATAGGCAAAGGGCAGGAATTCGGCGGCCGGGTCGAGCGCGAGCTGGTCTTGCTGCGCCGGCACATGCTCGATGGTGAAGGAACACACGATGCGCAGCTCGGTGGCCTCGCCCATGGGCTGCACCAGCGCAACCGAGTTGGAGTGCGGGTCCTGGATCAGCCGCGTGAACGACTGGGGGCTGACCTGCAGGTCGGTGGCCAGCACCCGCAGGTCGTGGCTGTCGCGGGGCCGGAACATGACGCGGTGCAGCCCGAAGGTCACCGGTTTCTTGTAGCGGTAGACGGTGGTGTGCGTGATGTCGTACTGAATGGCCATGCGGTGCATTCTCACGTGTCGGCGGGGCCAGCGGGGGCTTTCCGTTGGCTCGCCGCGGTCCTATGCCGCAGAATCGGCGCCCGCCCGGCCTTTACCACACGCATCGACGCTCCATGTATTCCGCCACCTTCATCTTTGCCAAGAAGCAGTTCGACGACGAATTCCATCGCCTCGACCAGACCATTGCGGCCGCAGCGAAGTCGCTGCCCGGCTACCTGGGTGAAGAAACGTGGGAAAACGCGGGCAACGGGCTGGTGTCGAATGTCTACTACTGGGAGTCGCTCGATGCGCTGCAGGCGCTCATCCAGCACCCGGTGCACCAGCAAGCCAAGGCGGCGCAGGCGAACTGGCTCGACGGCTACAAGGTCGTCATTTCCGAGGTGGTGCGCGTCTATGGCGACAGCAAGATCGACCACATGCTGGCGCCGGCTGATGCCTCTGGTGCTTAGGGCGCGGCTCTTTCGGTGCCGAGGGCCTTCGCCAGGTTGACGGGCAGCGGCAGCGGCTCGCCGTGCCATTGCGCGGCCAGCAGTTCGGCACACAGTGCCGCGAAGCTGAGGCCGCGCGAACCCAGCGCGGTGCAGGCCCAGAGGCCGGCCTCGCCCAGCGGGCCGACCAGCGGGCGGCGGTCGCCCGAGGCGCAACGGATGCCCACCCAGTGTTCGGCCTCGCCGTTTTCGAAAGCCGGTGCCAGCGCTGCAGCGGCGCCGGGGTGCAGGCGCTTCAGGCGCTCTTTGTTTGCCTCGGTGTCGTTTACCTGAGGCGCCAGGTCGGTGCTGTCGCGGTCGAAGGTGGCGCCACAAAGCCAGAGCAGGGCGCCTTCATCTTCAGGCACATGGGCAATCAGGTGGCCGTCGCCGTTCAGCGGCGTGGCTGGCAGCGCGAGGTCGCCCGCCATGCGGCCCCATGCGACTTGCCCGCGCACCGGCTGAAGCGGAAGTGTGGGTGCGAAGCGGCCCGATTCGTAGCCGGCCGCGACGACCACGCGATCGGCCTCGGCCAGCAACTGGTTTGCCGCACCCCAGAGCTGCCAGCCAGCCGCGCTGCGCGACAGGCGTGCGACCGGCGCGTTGCCGCGAAACTCGATGCCCGGCTCGCGCAGCCAAGCCTCGATCAGCCTCGACGGCCGGACCCAGCCCGCGCGCGCATGCCAGAGCGCGGGCGAGTCGGCCGGCAAGCCGGCATTCGCCAGTTGCGCGGCGCTGGCGGGCCACGACTCGTTCGGGCCGCTCTCGCTCCACCCGGCGGGCACGCGCGTGTCGCCTTCGGGCCGGCGCTCCAGCACGCTGGCGGCGCGCCAGTCGGGGCCTTCTTCCAGCAGGCGCTCCAACTCCAGCCAGGTGGCGCGGATGCCCGCACGCGTGAGCCGCGAGAGCAGGGCATCGTCGGGCGAGACATGCGGCGCAAGCACGCCGACCGGCAGGCCGGAAGCGCCGGCGGCGGGGCGGTCGGCTGCATCGAGCACGGTGACTTGCCACCCGCGCCGCGCGAGGCTGGCGGCAACGGCCGCGCCAGCCAGTCCGGCACCGATGATCGCGCAGTGGCCCGGCGTTTCGACATGCTCGGGCGCGGGACCGCGGCGGCGCACCGTCCAGGCGGGGGCGAACACGCCGATGAGCCCGTCGCGCGTGGGCGGCGGGCCCGGTCGTCTTTCGAGCTGAAAACCGTTTTGCGAGAGCGCATCTTGCACAGCCCGGGCATCGGTCCGGGCGGCAATGCCGGTGCCCTGGTGGGCAAAGCGCGACACGGCCTTGAGCGCATCGGGCGACCACATGTCAGGGTTCTGCTCGGGGCTGAAGCCGTCCAGAAAGATGCTGTCGGCCTCGAAGCGCTGCGCGCGCAGCATGGGTTGCACGTCGCCGATGCACAGGGTGAGCAGCACGCAGCCCGCCTCGAAGGCCAGCCGATGAAAGCCCGGCAGCAGCCCGTGCCACTGCGCGGCCAGCTCCTCGGCCAGCGGCAATAGTTCAGGGTAGGCCCCTGCGGCGCGCAACAGGTCTTCAGGGCCGACCGGATGCGCCTCGATCGAGACGACGTGCAGCATGCGCGGCCGGTTCGCATCCGCGCGCCACACCTGCCAGGTTGTCAGAAAATTGAGGCCCAGCCCGAAGCCGGTTTCGAGAATCAGCCATTTCGGCCGCCCCGACCACGCCTCGGGCAGGCCGCAGCCGCCCAGAAACACGTGGCGAGCCTGCGCCAGTGCTCCGATTTCGGTGTGGTAGATGTCGCCGAAGCGCTCGCTGTACGGCACGCCATCGGCGCGCCAGGCGACGGGCTCGGCGGCCAAGGCGGCTTCAGTTGGACGGGGGAACGTAGCCCTGGGCGACGTCGGCGCCTTCGCCGAAGAAGTGCTTTTCCATCTGGCGGGCCAGGTACTGGCGGGCCCGCAGATCGGCCAGATTCAGCCGGTTTTCATTGACCAGCATCGTCTGCTGCTTGAGCCAGGCGGCCCAGGCTTCCTTGCTGACGTTCTCCCACAGGCGCTTGCCCAGTTCCCCGGGATAGGGCGGGAAGTCGAGCCCTTCGGCCTCTTTGCCGAGCTTGATGCACTGAACCATGCGTGCCATTTTTGATTGCCTCTGGTGGGGAAAGCGGTTGCTTAGTTGATTTTGCTATTTAGAACTGAGAACTCGGTCGTTCCAGATTCCATATGTCGTATTCAGAATACGTAGCTTCATTGATATGCCTTTTTGAGTAAGACACCATGAGCCTTCGCCGCGACTTTATCAAGCTTTCCCTGGGGGCCGGCGTGGCCGGTGCCATGGCCCTGACAGCATTGCCGTCGTTTGCGCAGGGCACAGGCCCCGTGACGCTGCTCAACGTGTCGTACGACCCGACGCGCGAGCTGTATGTCGACTACAACCGCGCCTTCGCCAAATACTGGAAGGCCAAGACTGGCCAGGACGTGACCATCAAGCAGTCGCACGGCGGCTCGGGCAAGCAGGCGCGCTCGATCATCGACGGCATCGACGCCGACGTGGCCACGCTGGCGCTGGGCGGCGACATCGATGCGCTGGTCAAGCATGGCGGGGTCGTCAAGGAGGGCTGGCAGAAGCGCCTGCCGCAAAACTCCGCGCCGTACACCTCGACCATCGTGTTCCTGGTGAAGAAGGGCAACCCCAAGGGCCTGAAGGACTGGAGCGACCTGGTGAAGCCGGGCGTCCAGGTGATCACGCCCAACCCCAAGACCTCCGGCGGCGCCCGCTGGAACTACCTGGCCGCGTGGGAGTTTGCCAAGCGCAAGTACGGCAGCGATGCCAAGGCCAAGGAATTCATCGGCAGCCTGTTCAAGAACGTGCCCGTGCTGGACACCGGCGCGCGCGGCTCGACCATCACCTTCGTGCAGCGCGGCGTGGGCGACGTGCTGCTGGCCTGGGAGAACGAGGCCTTCCTGGCGCTGAAGGAGTTCGGCACCGACAAGTTCGAGATCGTGGTGCCTTCCATCTCCATCCTGGCCGAGCCCACGGTGGCGGTGGTCGACAAGGTGGTCGACAAGAAGGGCACGCGTGCCGTGGCCGAGGAATACCTCAAGTACCTGTACTCGGATGAGGGCCAGGACATTGCGGGCCGCAACTTCTATCGCCCGACCTCTGAGAAGGCCAAGGCCAAGTACGACAAGCAGTTTCCCAAGCTCACGCTGGTCTCCATCGACGAAGCGTTTGGCGGATGGGCCAAGGCTGACAAGGCACACTTTGCCGACGGCGGCTCGTTCGACCAGATCTACAAGTAAAGCAACAAAGAAAGCCTCTTGTGTCCGTTCTCCTGATTGCTGGCAGCCCTTCGGCACCGTCGCGTTCCACCGCCTTGCTCGAGGCCGTGGGCGAGCGGCTCGCCGGTCGCAATGCGCGCATCGAGCGGCTCGCCGTCCGCGACCTGCCGGCAGAGGCGCTGCTGCTGGCCGACTGGAACCATCCGGCCATCGAACGCGCCATTGCGCAGGTGGCCCAGGCGCGAGTGGTCGTGGTGGCCACGCCGGTCTACAAGGCGGCCTACAGCGGCGTGCTGAAGGTCTTTCTCGACCTGCTGGCGCAGAACGCGCTCAAGGGCAAGACGGTGCTGCCGCTGGCCACGGGCGGCAGCCCGCATCACATGCTCGCGCTCGACTACGCACTGCGGCCCGTGCTGCATGCGCTCTCGGCGCGGCACATTCTTCCGGGTGTCTACGCCACCGATTCGCAGATCACGCTGACACCCGAGAACGCCTACCAGGTGCATGCCGACCTGGCCGAGCGGCTCAACGAGGCCGTCGAACTATTGGCGACTGAAGGCCTGAAGCTGCCAGCCACGCACGGTTTCGAGCCCGTGCCGTTCTCACGCGTGCGATGTAGCGTCTGACGGGTTCCCCGTCGACCCCGCCTTCAGCCCACATCCCAGTCCCCCTTTTTTTCGCCCGTAAGCGGTGAGGGGACAGCTTTGCCCAAAAGGAACCCACACGTGAACCCCGTTGCCACAGAAGACTCCGCGCTCGACACGCCGCCTCGTTCCATCTGGCATGCGTTGCGAGACCTCGCCATCAGCACGGTCGTGGTCACGGCCGTTGCGCTCATCGTCGGCTTCATCTCGGCCTGAGCCGGGCTTGCTCCTCCGCATACGAAAGAACAACCTCATGACTTCGATCTCCATTCCACGCCGCCGCCTGCTGCAGGGCGCCGCCGCCGCAGTAGCGCTGCCCTCGTTCAGCGCACTGGCCCAGGCGCCGGCGCGCCAGCTTCGCATCGGCAAGCAGAAAGGCCTGCTCAGCATTCTCAAGGGCCGGGGCACGCTCGAGAAACGGCTCGCGCCGCTTGGCGTGTCGCTCAAGTGGACCGAGTTCACCGCCGGCCCGGTGCAGCTCGAAGCGCTGAACGTCGGCTCCATCGACTTCGGCGACGTAGGCGAGGCGCCGCCCATCTTTGCGCAGGCCGCAGGCGCGCCGCTGGCTTATGTGGCCGCGACGCTGCAACGCCCGCAGTCTGAAGCGGTGCTGGTGCCCAAGGGCTCGGGCATCAAGACCGTGGCCGAGCTGAAGGGAAAGAAGATCGCGCTCAACAAGGGCTCGAACGTCCACTACTTCATCGTCAAGCTGGCCGAGAAGCACGGCCTTGCGTACAGCGACCTGAACCTTGTCTACCTGCCGCCGGCCGACGCGCGCGCCGCATTCGAGAAGGGCTCGGTCGACGCATGGGTGATCTGGGACCCGTTTCTTGCCGCCGCCGAAAAGTCGCTCGAGGCCCGCGTGCTGGCCGATGCGACCGGTGTGGTGGGCAACCGCTCGTACTACTTCTCGTCGCTCGACTATGCGGCGAAGAACGCCGACGTGCTGACCATCGTGACCGAGGAAATCGGCAAGGTCGACGCCTGGGGCACCGCCAACAAGAGCGATCTTGCGGCCGAGCTGGCCGCCCTGTGGGGCCTGCCTAAGCCGGTAGCCGACCTGACGGTGGCGCGGGCGGTCTACGGCACCGGCCCCATTACCAAGGCGATTCTTGCCGAGCAGCAAAAGATCGCGGACACCTTCTTCGACCTGAAGCTGATTCCGCGGCGAATCAACGTGCTCGAGGCCGCTCCGGCGGGAATTGCGTGACGCGCGAAACCTTGCGCACCCGCGCCGTGTGCGTGCTCGCCACCACCAGGCGCGCCTGGGGCATCCGCGAGCCGCAATCCGGCCGTTCGCGTGCCGCCTTGCCGCGCTTGCGGTTCGTACCGCCCAGCGTGCGCGGCTTTTTCTTTGCCATCTGACGCCCGGACCAACCGACGGAAAGAAGACATGCAGATATTCTGGTTTCTCCCCACCCACGGCGACAGCCGCTATCTCGGCACGACCGAAGGCGCGCGCCAGGTCGACCTGGCCTACCTGCAACAGATTGCCGGCGCCGCCGACAACCTCGGCTATGAAGGTGTGCTGATTCCCACCGGCCGCTCTTGCGAAGACCCCTGGGTGATCGCGTCGAGCCTGATCGGCGCGACGAAGAAGCTCAAGTTCCTGGTGGCCGTGCGGCCCGGCCTGCACCAGCCCAGCCTGGCCGCGCGCATGGCCGCGACCTTCGACCGGCTCTCCGGCGGGCGTTTGCTGGTGAACCTGGTCACCGGCGGCGACCAGGCCGAGCTCGAAGGCGACGGCGTGTATCTCGACCATGCAGCGCGCTACGAGCAGTCGGCCGAATTCATCCGCATCTGGCGCGAGATTCTTGCGCGCAGCCACGGCGGCCAGTCCTTCGACTACGAAGGGCAGCACCTGAGCGTGAAGGGCGCGAAGCTGCTGTTTCCGCCGGTTCAGGCGCCTTATCCGCCGGTGTGGTTCGGCGGCTCGTCGGCTGCCGCGCACGAGCTCGCGGCCGAGCAGGTCGATGCCTATCTGACCTGGGGCGAGCCGCCCGCCGAAGTGGGCAAGAAGATTGCCGACGTGCGCAACCGCGCCGCGCGCAAGGGCCGCAAGGTCGAGTTCGGCATCCGGCTGCATGTGATCGTGCGCGAGACCGAAGAGGCCGCCTGGAAGGCCGCCGACGAGCTGATCAGCCGCATCGACGACGACACCGTGATTCGCGCCCAGGCCGCCTTTGCACGCATGGACTCGGAGGGGCAACGCCGCATGGCCGCTCTGCATGCGGGCGGCGCCAAGCGTTCGCGTGCCGACCTGGAAATTTCGCCCAACCTGTGGGCCGGCGTGGGCCTGGTGCGCGGCGGCGCGGGCACCGCGCTCGTGGGCGACCCCAAGACCGTGGCGGCGCGTATCGAGGAATACGCGGCGCTCGGCCTCGACAAGTTCATTCTCTCGGGCTACCCGCATCTCGAAGAAGCCTACCGATTCGCAGAGCTGGTGTTTCCGCTGCTTTCGCGCAAGGCGCAAACGCGGCTCGCGGGCGGCTCGCTGAGCGGGCCGTTCGGCGAAGTTGTCGCCAATCTCGATGCGCCTTCGCGCCTCGCATCCCAAAGCTAAGGACCGTCATGACCGAACAAGTGCAGGAACTCCCGGCGCTCGCGCCTTCGCGAGAGAGCGCGCCCGGAGCGCTCAAGGCCTTCGGTGCCAACGTTGCGGGGCGGCTGGTGCCGTGGCTCGTGCCGGTGGGGCTCATCGTCTTTTGGCAGATCGCTTCATCGCTGGGGTGGCTTTCCACCCGGGTGCTGCCCGCGCCGGTGGACGTGGTCAAGGCCGCCTGGAGCCTGGCGGTTTCGGGCGAGCTCTGGACGCACGTCAAGGTGAGCGCCGGCCGTGCGCTCGCGGGCCTTGCCATCGGCGGCGGAGCGGGGCTGGTGCTGGGCCTGCTGACAGGCTCGGTGAAGTTCTTCGAGACGCTGCTCGACTCGACCATTCAGATGGTGCGCAACATTCCCGCGCTGGCACTCATTCCGCTGGTCATCTTGTGGTTTGGCATCGACGAATCGGCCAAGCTGTTTCTCATCTCGGTGTCGGTGTTCTTTCCGATCTACCTCAACACTTTTCACGGCATCCGCAACGTGGATCCGCAGCTGATCGAGATGGGGCGCACCTACGGCCTCTCTCGCTGGCAGCTGTATCGCGAGGTCATCTTGCCGGGCGCGCTTTCTTCCATTCTGGTGGGCCTGCGCTTTTCGCTCGGGCTGATGTGGGTGATCCTGATCGTGGCCGAAACCATTTCGGCGCAGGCGGGCATCGGCTATCTGACGATGAACGCCCGCGAGTTCTTGCAGACCGACATCGTGCTGGTGGGCATCCTGCTGTATGCACTGCTCGGCAAGCTGGCCGACCTGTTTGCACGCGGGCTGGAGCAGTGGTGGCTACGCTGGCACCCCGGCTACCAGAAGAAGCCGAAGTGAGGGCAGGGCACATGACCAGGCAATCCACGATCTCTCGCCGTACGGTGGTTGCGGGACTGGCAGGGCTGGGCGCGCTCGGTGCCAGCGCCGCACTCGCCCAAGGCACGGCCGCACGGCCTGTGACGGTCCGGCTCGGCTACCAGAAATCTTCAACGCTGATCGCGCTGCTGAAGGTACAGGGCACGCTCGAGAAGCAGCTTGCGCCGCTCAACGCCACGCTGAGCTGGCATGAGTTCACCAGCGGCCTGCCGCTGCTCGAGGCGCTGAACCTCGACAACCTGGACATCAGCGCCGATGTGGCCGACACCGTGCCGGTGTTTGCGCAAGCTGCCGGCGCCGACCTGACCTTCGTCGCGCAAGAGGCGCCTTCGCCCGCGGCGCAGGCCATCCTCGTGCGCGAAGACTCGCCGCTCAAATCGGTGGCCGACCTGAAGGGAAAGAAGATCGGCTTTGCCAAGGCGGCCGGCGCGCACTACCTGCTGATTGCGGCGCTGGAGAAGGCCGGTTTGTCTTTCAAGGACATCGATCCCGCCTACCTGACGCCGGCCGACGGACGGGCCGCTTTCGAGCGTGGCGCCATCGACGCCTGGGTGGTGTGGGACCCATTTCTTGCGGCGGCGCAGCGCCAGGCGAAGGTGCGCGTGCTGGCCGACGGCACGGGCATCGCTTCATACCAGCGCTACTACCTTGCAAGCACCAGGTTCGCGAAGGCACGTTCGGATGTGCTGCGCGTGGTGTATGCCGAGCTTGAAAAAACCGGCAGGTGGGTCAAGCAGAACCCGAAGGAAGCGGCGGCCCTGCTGTCGCCCGTGTGGGGTCTGGACGCCGCGACCATCGAGCAGGCCAATGCACGCCGCAGCTACGCGGTACGCCCGGTGCTGGCCGAAGCACTCGCCGAACAGCAGCGCATCGCCGATGCCTTCTTCGCGGAAAAGCTGCTGCCCAGAAAAATCAATGCGCTCGACGTGGCGCTGTTCCAACCGAGCCTTAAATCATCATGAGCGCCGTTCTGAAAGACATCCAGCAAACAGCCATCGCGGGCGGCGTGCGCCTCGAGGCGCGCGGCCTGCACAAGCGCTACGGCGAACGCGAGGTGCTGCGCAACACGCAGCTCACCATCGAGCCGGGGCAGTTCATCGCCATCGTCGGGCGCAGCGGTTGCGGCAAGAGCACGCTGCTGCGGCTGATCGCCGGGCTTGAAGAAGCCACGTCTGGCGGGCTCTACACGGACGGCAAGGCCATCGACGGCCTGCACGACGACACCCGGATCATGTTTCAGGAGGCACGCCTCTTGCCTTGGCGCCGCGTGATCGACAACGTCACGCTCGGCCTGCCGAGCGAGGCGAAGGCGCGCGGCAAGGAGGTGCTCGCGCATGTGGGCCTGGCCGACCGCGAGAACGAATGGCCGGCCCGCCTCTCGGGTGGCCAGCGGCAGCGGGTGTCGCTGGCCCGGGCGCTGGTGCACCACCCGCGGCTGCTGCTGCTCGACGAGCCGTTGGGTGCGCTCGACGCGCTCACACGCATCGAGATGCACCGGCTCATCGAGAACCTGTGGCAGCGCCACCGCTTCACCGCGCTGCTGGTGACGCACGACGTGCAGGAGGCCGTGGCGCTTGCCGACCGCGTGATCCTGATCGAGGACGGCCGCATTGCGCTCGACGAGAACATCGCGCTCGCACGGCCTCGCTCGCAGGGCGACCCAGCCTTCGCGGCCATCGAAAAACGCATTCTCGACCGCGTGCTGCAGAAGGCCGGAGAAGCAGAACCCGCCGACACGGACTCCAACTGGCTGCAGCCCTCGGCTCACACGCTGCGCTGGGCCATCTGATTCCGTTTATTCACAAAAACAGAAAGGCAGCCGCATGTCGCAAAACTGGAAATTCGAAACCTTGTCGGTGCACGCCGGCTACTCGCCCGAGCCGACCACGCGCGCCGTGGCGCCGCCCATCTATCAAACGGTGGCCTATGCCTTCGACAGCGCGCAGCACGGCGCCGACCTGTTCGACCTGAAGGTGCCGGGCAACATCTACACCCGCATCAACAACCCGACTCAGGACGTGCTGGAACAGCGCGTGGCCGCGCTCGAAGGCGGCATTGCGGCGCTCGCGCTGGCCTCCGGCCAGGCGGCCGTGACCTATGCGATCCAGACCATCGCCGAGGCGGGCGACAACATCGTCAGCAGCACCGCGCTGTATGGCGGCACCTACAACCTGTTTGCGCACACGCTCCCGCAGTTCGGCATAACCACGCGCTTTGCGGACCACCGCGATCCGAAGAGCTTCGAGAAGCTGTTCGATGAAAAGACCAAGGCGGTGTTCGTCGAATCGCTCGGCAACCCCGCCGGCAACGTGACCGACATTGCCGCCATTGCCGAGATCGCGCACCGCCACGGCGTGCCGCTGATCGTGGACAACACCGTGCCTTCGCCGTACCTGAGCCGGCCCATCGAACATGGCGCCGACATCGTTGTGCATTCGCTCACCAAGTACCTGGGCGGCCACGGCACGAGCATCGGCGGCGCCATTGTCGATTCGGGCAAGTTCCCGTGGGCGCAGCACAAGGAGCGCTTCAGGCGCCTGAACGAGCCCGACGTGAGCTACCACGGCGTGGTGTACACCGAAGCGCTGGGCCCGGCCGCCTACATCGGCCGCGCGCGCGTGGTGCCGCTGCGCAACACCGGGGCGGCCATTTCGCCGTTCAATGCCTTCTTGATCCTGCAGGGCATCGAGACGCTGGCGCTGCGCATGGACCGCATCAGCAGCAACGCGCTTGCGGTGGCGCAGCACCTCAAGACGCACAAGGCGGTCAATTGGGTCAACTACGCGGCGCTCGAAGACCACCCCGACCACGCCCTGGCGAAGAAGTACTTCGGCGGCAAGTCGAGCGGCGTGCTCACCTTCGGCATTGGCAGCGGCCGCGAGGGCGGGGCGAAGTTTCTCGATGCACTGAAGCTCTTCACGCGGCTCGTCAACATCGGCGACGTGCGCTCGCTGGCGACGCACCCGGCCTCGACCACGCACCGGCAGCTCTCGCCGGAAGAGCTTGCGCGGGCCGGTGTCACCGAGGACACGGTGCGCCTGTCGGTCGGCATCGAGCACGTCGACGACTTGCTGGCCGACCTCGACCAGGCACTGGCCGCTGCGGCCGGCTGAACACGCGCTTCCGTTTATTCACCCATCCGAATCATCCGTTCAACCCGAAAGAGAAAGAAACACCATGTCCATTCAAGCCATCAACGTACGCAATCAGTTCAAGGGCAAGGTCCGCGAGATCATCCGCGGCGACGTCGTCTCCGAAGTCGACGTCGAAACCGCCTGGGGCATCGTGACTTCGGTCATCACCACCCGCTCGGTCGATGAGTTGCAGCTCAAGGTGGGCTCCGACGTGGTCGCGCTCGTCAAGTCCACGGAGGTTTCGATCGCGAAGCTCTGACGGACCCTCGGGCTTGCGACACCCGGCGCCGCTTTGGCGCCGGGCTTTTTTCCATCCGGGCCGGCCAGACCCATTTCGGAGTCTGGGATGGGCTCGCTCACGGAATGTCCTGGTTGTGTCGTTAGGGGCGGAATGGGCGGAACTGGCGCCCATTCTGCTGGAAGGCCGATGACGGCCCATCGACCGCATGGTTGTTATGAGCCGATTTGACGGTTGCTGTGCTTTGCCCGCTACGCTCCTGCCGTGGCGGCCGTCGCCAACCCTGTCACCATCGGCCGGCACCGACCCATTCACATTCCTGGGAGTACGTCATATGGCCCAATTCGAAGTGAGCGACATCGTCCGAGCGCTGCACGCCGTGCGCGACGAGTGGCGCGACTCGCAGCGCCGCTCGCGCGAGCCCGGCACGCGCGAGTTTCCGTCGCGCGACGCACTTGCGCAGATCGTGGAGTCGCTCAAGGGGGCGCTTTTTCCGATGCGGCTTGGGCCGCCCGAGTTGCGCCACGAGAGCGAGGACTTCTACGTCGGCCACACGCTGAACACTGCCTTGCACGCGCTGCTGGTGCAGGCGCGGTTGGAGCTCAACTACAACGCCCGCCACGAGCCGCGCCCCGCGAGCGAGATCGACCAGATAGCCACCAACGCCGTTCGCCAGTTTGCTGACGCGCTGCCGGGTTTGCGCCGCCTGCTCGACAGCGACGTGCTCGCGGCCTACCAGGGCGACCCGGCGGCGCGCAGCGTGGACGAGGTGCTGCTGTGCTACCCGGGTGTGCTGGCGATGATTCACCACCGCCTTGCGCACGAACTCTACAAGCTCGACCTGCCGCTCCTGGCGCGCATCGTGGCCGAGCTGGCGCATGCGCAAACGGGCATCGACATCCACCCCGGCGCGCAGATCGATGCGGGCTTTTTCATGGACCACGGCACGGGCGTCGTCATTGGCGAAACGGCCGTCATCGGCAAGCGCGTGCGGCTCTACCAGGCCGTGACGCTGGGCGCCAAGCGCTTTCCGACCGACGCGGAGGGCAACCTGCAAAAGGGCCTGGCGCGGCACCCGGTGGTGGAGGACGACGTGGTGATCTATGCCGGCGCGACCATCCTCGGGCGCGTCACGTTGGGCAAGGGCGCCGTCATCGGCGGCAACGTGTGGATTACCGACCACGTGCCCGCCGGCGCGAGCGTGACGCAGGCCAGCCTGCAGAACGCGCCGAAGGCCGGCACGCCATAGCAACGCCACCGAGGGCTGGCCGCGGCCGGCCGCGCTATGCTTCGCGATTGTCAACAATGGTGCTTGCCCCTGCATGTCCTCGCCCCAAGCTACTTCTTCCGCTTCTTCCATGCCGCGGACGGCCGATGAATCCTGCGATGTACTCGTGATCGGCGGCGGACCCGCGGGTTCGACGATTTCGGCATTGCTCGCGCAACAGGGCCGCAAGGTGGTGCTGCTCGAAAAGGCGCATCACCCGCGCTTTCATATCGGCGAATCGCTGTTGCCGGCCAACGTGGAGCTTTTCGACAAGCTTGGCGTGCGCGACCAGGTCGAGAAGATCGGCATGCCCAAGTTCGGCATCGAGTTTGTCTCGCCGGACCATGAGCACCGCAGCTACGTCGACTTTGCCGAGGGCTGGGACAAGTCGCTCGATTCCGCCTGGCAGGTGCGCCGCTCGGAGCTCGACGAACTGCTGTTCCGCAACGCCGCCACGCGCGGCGCGCAAACGCTCGAGGGCTGCAAGGTGCGCGACGTGGCTTTCGATGCCGAGGGCGCCACGGTGCAGGCCGAGATGGACGACGGTGCCAAGCGCAGCTGGCGCGCGCGCTTCGTGGTCGACGCCACGGGCCGCGACACGCTGCTGGCCAACAAATTCCGCTGCAAGGAAAAGAACCCCGACCACAACAGCACGGCGCTGTTCGGCCACTTCACCAACGCCGAAAGGCTCGAGGGCAAGAAGGAAGGCAACATCAGCATCTGCTGGTTTCCGCACGGCTGGTTCTGGTTCATTCCGCTGGCAGACGGCACCACCAGCGTGGGCGCGGTTTGCTGGCCTTACTACCTGAAGACGCGCGACAAGCCGCTGAAGGACTTTTTCTACGACACCATCGCGCTTTGCCCTGTGCTGGTAGACCGGCTGAAAAACGCCACGCTGGTCGACGACGCGGTGCACGCCACCGGCAATTTCTCGTACTCGAGCACCCATGCCACGGGCGACCGCTACCTGATGCTGGGGGATGCGTTCACCTTCATCGACCCGATGTTCTCGTCCGGCGTGTACCTGGCCATGCACAGCGCCTTCGACGGCGCCGAGCTGGTGGCCACGGCGCTCGACAAGCCGGCCGAGCTGGCGCCCGCGCGCAGGGATTTCGAAGCCATGATGCGCAAGGGCCCGCGCGAGTATTCGTGGTTTATCTACCGCGTGACCAACCCGACCATCCGCGACATGTTCATGCACCCGGGCAATCCGTTCCGCGTGAAGGAAGGGTTGATGTCGCTGCTGGCCGGCGACATCTACCGCGGCACGCCGATCTGGCGCGCGCTCGGCATGTTCAAGTTTCTCTATTACTTCATCTCCATTACCCACATGCGCCGCACGTGGGAGGGATGGAAGCGGCACCGCGTCAACATCCGCGACATGGGCGCGCTGAAGGGCGAGACGATTCTCAAATCGGAGTAGCGGAAGCAGCGAGGCTGCCTAGAGCGGCCGCCTGCGCGGCCCATGCCGTGCGCGAGGCGCGCAGCGTTGCCACCGCATGCGCAACGCCGGTGGCGGGACTCGCGAGCACCTCGATGCCCAGGTCCGCCAGTTCATGCGCGACCGGCGCCATGGAGGCCTGCGCCAGAACCACCGCGTCGGCGGCGACAGCGGCGGTGCGAATTGCCTTGGCCAGCGTCTCGATGTAGCGGGCGGTGTCGCCGGCCTCGAAGTACGGCCAGGCCTCCTCGACCCAGAGCACGCTCGGCTTGACGCCCGCGCCGGCCTGCGCCGCGGTTGAAAGAATCAGCGCCGTGGTGGGTTCCAGCGTGCTTTCTAGCGCAGCCGCAATCAGCACGCGCGGACCGGCACGCACCGCGCGCTCGGCCATGGCGCGGTCGATGCGCTGGGCGGTGAAGGCGCCGCCCGTCGCGGTTTTTTCCGCAATGCCGCCGATGGTGGAGCAGGTGCATGCGACCACGGCGGCGCCGTCGGATGCGGCCTCGCGCATGGCGTCGTGCACGCGGGCAGCCAGCTTCGCGTTGTCGATGCCGGAAGCGCGGGCTTCGTGCAGCAGTTCTTCCCTTACCAGGTGGCGCACCTCCAGTTCGGGCGCAATCTCGCGGGTGAGGCGCTCGAAGGTCGGCACATGAACCTGTGCGGTGTGGAGGAAGGCGATGGCGTCGGTCATCGGGGAACCCTCGTCAGGTGGCTTGGCGGGCGCGCTGCGCCTCGTAGGCTTTCAGGTGGATGTAGGCGATGCGCAGCACCGAAGGCGTGGCCGAGCGGCCTGCCGGTGCGCGGCCCAGCAGGTCTCCCAGAATGTGGTCGGCCTCGACCGGCGCGCCGCGCACGATGTCCTTGTACATCGACGCCGTCATCGGCGAGCCCGGCGCCGTCATGATGGCGCGTCCGCGCTCGATGGCTGCCGGGCGCGGCGCAAAGCCGTTGTGCGCGGCAATGGCGCAGCATTCGTCGAAGATCGCAAGCGCCACGTCCTGGCCGCCCGCACTTGCGATGTCGCCGATGGAGGCTCGCATCAGGCTCGTGAGGCCGGCCGCCGAGGCGATGAAGACCCATTTTTCCCACATGTCCTGCGAGATGGTTTCGCTTGCGGTGGCATCGAACTTCGCACCCGCGAACTGGGCTGCAATGGCATCGACGCGGGCCGAACGTCCGCCGGCGCGCTCGCCGTAGCTCAGGCCGTGCATGTCGTTGAGATGCAGCACGCGGCCTTCGTCGTCCAGCGTGGCGGAGATCATGCAGAGGCCGCCCAGCACGCGCTCGTCGCCGAAGCGGGCGACCAGGCGCTCGATGTGGCTCATGCCGTTGAGCAGGGGGAGGATGACCGTGTTCGGCCCGACGGCCGGTGCGAACGACTCCATGGTCGAGTCGAGGTCGTAGGCCTTGCTTCCGACCACGATCACGTCGAATGGCGCCTTGATGTCTTCAGCCAGCACGTGGGGCGGCGAGGGCAATTGCAGATTGCCGAACGGGCTCTGGACGACCAGCCCTGTCTTCTCGATTTGCGCCGCGCGCCGGGGGCGCAGCAGAAAGGTGACATCGCGTCCCGCCTCCAGCAAGCGGCCGCCAAAATAACCGCCGAGTGCGCCGGCACCCACCATCAAGAATCTCATCGTGCATTGCTCCTGGGTCGAAAGGACCGGGACGATGATGCCTTCGATTCAAAGCGCCTGCTTGAGGCGCCGAAAAGGCGGGCGCAGGGGAAGAGCTTTTCTGGAAAAGGTCTTGGACGCTTCGCATAATGGTTTTCGCCATCTGGATTCCCTTCACTCATCTCAAGGAGCTTCATTCATGAGCCAGACCCGAATTGCCGTGATCGTCGGCAGCCTTCGCAAGGATTCGTACAACCACAAGTTGGCCCTTGCGCTGGCGCACCTTGCACCGTCGGACTTCACCTTCGAGCATCTGCGCATTGACGATCTGCCCCTGTACAACCAGGACGACGACGGCAACCCGGCGGCTTCGGTGAAGCGACTGAAGACCGAGATTGCGGCAGCGCAGGGCTTGTTGTTCGTAACGCCCGAATACAACCGCTCGTTCTCCGGCGTGCTGAAGAACGCCATCGACCATGCGTCGCGGCCCTATGGGCAGAGCGCCTGGGGCGGCAAGCCCGCCGCCGTGGTGGGTATCTCGGTTGGGGCGACCGGCACCGCGCTGGCGCAGCAGCATCTGCGCAATGTGCTGGCTTACCTGGACGTTCCGACGATGGGCTCGCCCGAGATATTCCTGCAGTTCAAGGACGGCCTGTTCGACGACAAGGGCCACATCGGCAACGAGGGCACGAAGAAGTTCCTGCAGGGGTGGATGGACAAATACGTCGCCTGGATCAAGACCCACTCGGCCGTCTGATGCAGCGACCAGTTATTGGGCACGCATGAAAAAAGCCGCTCCTGGGAGCGGCTTTTGTTTTGACGCGAGCCAGGCTCAGGCGGCTTGTGCCACGTCCTTCTGGTTGGCGGCTTCGGCCGTTGCCGTGAGGATGTCGGCGCGGGCGGCAGCCAGCGCGGCGGCCTTGGGTGCGTCACCCATGGCCAGGCCTTCGGCGCGCACGAAGCGCACGTCGGTAACGCCGAAGAAGCCGAAGATCGCCGTCAGGTAGCTCTCTTGATGCTCCAGTGCCCGGCCGCCTTCGGTGGTCGAGTAGATGCCGCCGCGGCTGGACGCCACGATCACGGTCTTGCCGCCGGCCAGGCCCACCGGGCCCTTGTCGGTGTACTTGAAGGTGCGGCCGATCTGGGCGAGGCGGTCGATCCAGGCCTTGAGCTGGGTCGGGATCGAGAAGTTGTACAGCGGCGCGCCCACCACGATCACGTCGGAGGCGAGGAACTGGCTCACGAGCTTTTCGGAGAGCTCGTTTTCGCGCTGCTGAGCTTCGGTCGGCTGGGCCTGCACGCCTGTCTTGATGCCCAGCGCATCGGCGCTGAAATGCGGCGGGGTGTTCACGGCGAGGTCGAGATATTCGACCGTGGTGTCCGGATGCGCGGCTTTCCACGCGGCCACGATCTCGGCCGTGAGGAGGCGGGAGGTCGAGTTGGTACTCAGGATGCTGGAATCGACGTGGAGCAGTTTCATGGTGAATCGCTTTCGTGTGGTGGTCGACGCTCAAAAGTGGCCGACGATGTGAGAATTCTATTTTTGATGCGAGTCTTCGATAAGTAGGCGAAATTTGCCTACATCGTTCTATCTACAGGACAATAAAGGCATGCAGGACCTCAACGACATGGTTTTCTTTGCTGAAGTGGCGGAGCGGGGCGGCTTTGCCGCGGCAAGCCGCGCGCTTGGCGTTCCCAAGTCACGGCTGTCGCGCCGGGTGGCCGATCTTGAAGAGCGGCTGGGCGTGCAGCTCATGCAGCGCAGCACGCGGCGGCTTTCGCTCACGCCGGCGGGCGAGATCTACCTGAGGCATTCGGCGGCCATGCGCGACGCAGCGCAGGCGGCGGCCGAGGCGGTGGCGCAGGTGCAGACGGAGCCGAGCGGCACGGTGCGGCTGAGCTGCCCCATTTCCATCGCGCACAGCGGGTTGGGCCGGTTGCTGCCGCAGTTCATGGAGCGCTATCCGGGCGTGCGTGTCGACCTGCGGGTGATGAACAGGCCGGTCGACCTGATCGAGGAAGGCATCGACATCGCCTTGCGCGTGCGGCCGGCCATCGAGGACAGCACCACCCTGGTCGCCAAGGTGCTGGGAACGAGCCGCGCGGTACTTGTGATGAGGCCGGACTTGCTGAAGCGCCAGGGGCCGGTGAAAACGCCCGCCGACCTTGTGCGGCTCCAGACCGCGGCCATGTCGGCCAACGGCGAGGGGCGCAGCGAATGGCGGCTTGAAGGGCCGAACGGCGAGATTTACACGCACGTTCATACACCGCGCTATGTGGCGGACGATCTCGCGACACTGCAGATCGCTGTGCTCGAGGGCGCGGGTGCAACCCTGCTGCCCGGCTACATGTGCCGTGACGACGTGGAGGCGGGCCGCCTGGCGAGAGTGCTGCCCGAGTGGGGACCCCCAGCCGTCATTGCGCACATGGTTTTTCCGGCGCGGCGGGCGCTGGTGCCGGCGGTGCGGCGGTTGATCGACTTCCTGGCCGAGCACCTGCACGGGAGCGAAACCGGCATGTACTAGCGGCTGCCAATGACCGCCCGAGCGGTCGTTATGCGAAAAACGCCATAACCAAACAAGTAGATATTCGTTTGGCATTGAAGCAGGCCTTCGCACAATCCCAGGTCCCATTCCACCCAAGGAGCGACCATGGCGACCCTGCGACTCGGCGACACAGCCCCCAATTTCACCCAGGATTCCAGCGAAGGCCCCCTCGACTTCTATCAGTGGGCCGGCGATTCGTGGGTCGTGTTCTTCTCGCACCCGGCCGACTTCACGCCTGTTTGCACCACCGAGCTCGGCAAGACCGCGGCGCTGTCGGGCGAATTTGCCAAGCGCGGCGTGAAGCCCATTGCGCTGAGCGTCGATCCGGCCACCAAGCACAAGGAATGGATCGGCGACATCAACGAGACGCAGAACACCACGGTGAACTTCCCGATCGTGGCCGACCACGACCGCAAGGTGGCCGACCTGTACGACCTGATTCACCCCAACGCATCGGCCACGGCCACGGTGCGCAGCGTGTTCATCATCGATCCGAAGAAGGTGATTCGCGCGACCATCACGTACCCGGCTTCCACCGGCCGCAATTTCGACGAAATCTTGCGGGTGATCGATTCGCTGCAGCTCACCGACAGCCACAAGGTGGCCACGCCCGTTAACTGGAAGGACGGCGACGACGTGGTCATCATCCCGAGCATCCAGGACCCGGCTGAACTGGCGGAGCGCTTTCCCAAGGGCTTCAAGGCCGTGAAGCCTTATCTGCGCATCACGCCGCAGCCCAACAAGTAAGCGGGCCGGACAGCGCCGCATGCAGACTTCCGTGATCATCGTGCCCGGCTGGCGCGACTCCGGGCCCGGCCATTGGCAGAGCCTGTGGGAGCAGCGCATTCCGGGAGCGGCACGGGTGGTGCAGGACGATTGGGCTTCGCCCAAGCGCGAGGCCTGGGTGGCCACGCTGGCCAGGCTGGTGCTCGAAAGCCCCGGGCCGGTGGTGATTGCCGCGCACAGCCTGGGCTGTATTGCCACGGCGCACCTGCCGGCCGAGGCCGCCGCGCGCATCCGCGGGGCGCTGTTGGTGGCGCCGGCCGACCCCGAGCGCCGGGCAGTGCTGTCCGACTTTGCGCCGGTGCCGTACGCGACCCTGCCGTACCGCAGCATCGTGGTGGCAAGCAGCAACGATCCGTATTGCCCGATCCGCCTGGCCGGCGCATATTCCCGCGCCTGGGGCAGTGAGTTTGTCCGCATGCAGAATGCGGGGCATATCAACATCGATTCGGGGCATGGAGACTGGCCGCTTGGCCTGGCCTTGCTCCAGTCGTTGACCGACGAGCCCGCCGCCTGGCCGGCGGGCCGTGAATTTTCAGAAAACTTGGCAACCACATGACTTCCAGACTCAAGACCTTCGCCGCCGTGCTCGCGTTGGCGTCCTCCGCATTCGCGGGCAGCAACGCCTTTGCACAGGGCACCACGCTGCTGAACGCCTCGTACGACGTGGCGCGCGAGTTCTACAAGGACTACAACGCGGCGTTCGTGGCCCATTACAAGAAGGCCACGGGCAAGGACGTGAAGATCGACCAGTCGCATGGCGGCTCCAGTGCGCAGGCGCGCGCTGTGGCCGACGGCCTCGATGCCGATGTGGTGACCATGAACACCTCCACCGACATCGACTTTCTGGCCAACACCGGCGTGGTCGCGAAAGACTGGAACAAGCAATTCCCCGAAAACGCATCGCCGACCACCTCGACCATGCTGTTCCTGGTGCGCAACGGCAATCCCAAGGGCATCAAGGACTGGGAAGACCTGGTCAAGCCGGGCGTGCAGGTCGTCATCGTCAACCCCAAGACGGGCGGCAACGGGCGCTATGCCTACCTTGCGGCCTGGGGCTACGTGAAGAAGAAGGGCGGCACCGACGCCCAGGCGGCCGAGTTCGTGGGCAAGCTGTTCAAGAACGTGCCGGTGCTGGCACGCGGCGGCCGCGACGCGACCACCGCTTTCCTGCAGCGCAACATCGGCGACGCGCTGATCACCTTCGAATCCGAAGTGGTGTCGATCGACCGCGAGTTCGGCACGGGCAAGGTCGACTCGGTCTACCCGTCGATCAGCATCGTGGCCGAGAACCCGGTGGCACTGGTCGAGCGCACGACCAAGAAGAAGGGCACCGGCGAGCTCGCCAAGGCCTATCTCGACTGGCTCTATTCCGAAGAGGCGCAGGAAATTGCGGCCAAGCATGCGCTGCGCCCGCGTTCGCAAGCCGTGCTGAAGAAGCACGCCGCCACGTTCAAGCCGCTGCAGCTGTTCACGGTGCAAGAGCTTTTTGGCAGCCTTGGCGATGCACAGAAGGTGCACTTCAACGACGGCGGCCAGTTCGACAAGCTCTACACCCCTGGCGCAAAGTAAATGAGCGGCGCTGTTTCTTCGGCGCTCCCGTCCGCGGGAGCGCCGCTTTCGCATGTGAACCGGGCAGGGGGCTCCAGGCGGGTGCTGCCGGGCTTTCACATCACGCTCGGCTTTTCGATTTTCTATCTCTGCCTGATTGTTCTGATCCCGCTGTCGGCACTGGTCTTCAAGACCTTCACGCTGAGCTGGGAGCAGTTCTGGGTGGCCGTGACCGCGCCGCGTGTCATGGCCTCTTACCGGCTCACGTTCGGCGCATCGCTGCTTGCAGCCATGGTGAATGCGGTGTTCGGCCTGCTGGTGGCCTGGGTGCTGGTGCGCTACAAGTTTCCGGGCAAGCGCATCGTCGATGCGCTGGTCGACTTGCCTTTTGCGCTGCCCACGGCGGTGGCCGGCATCTCGCTGACCGCGCTGCTCGCGGGCAACGGCTGGATCGGCCAGCTGCTCGAGCCGCACGGCATCAAGCTCGCGTTCACGCCGGCCGGCATCGTGATTGCGCTGATCTTCATCGGGCTGCCCTTCGTGGTGCGCACCGTGCAGCCGGTGCTCGAAGACGCCGAGAAAGAGCTTGAAGAAGCAGCCACCTCGCTCGGCGCGACACGCCTTCAGACTTTCACGAAAGTGATCTTCCCGTCGATTGCGCCCGCGCTGTTCACGGGCTTTGCGATGGCTTTCGCGCGGGCCATCGGCGAATACGGCTCGGTGATTTTCATCGCCGGCAACATGCCGATGATCTCGGAAATCACGCCGCTCATCATCATCGGCAAGCTGGAGCAATACGACTTCGCCGGCGCAACCGCGGTCGCGCTCGTGATGCTGGTGATTTCGTTCATCCTGCTGCTCGTCATCAACGGCTTGCAAGCCTGGCAGCGCCGCCGCGCAGGAGCTTGAGATGAGCGCCCCTTCCAAAATCATTCGCCGCGCGCAGGCCGGCACCACCGAGTCGCCTTGGGTGCGATGGCTTTTGATCGGCCTTGCGCTCGCGTTCATGTTCCTGTTCCTGGTGCTGCCGCTCGCGGCCGTGGCGACCGAGGCCTTGCGTAAGGGCCTTGGCGCCTACCTCGAAGCGCTGAAGGAGCCCGACGCCTGGAGCGCGATTCGCCTCACGCTGATCACGGCCGCCATTTCGGTGCCGCTGAACCTGGTGTTCGGCGTTGCCGCGGCGTGGGCCATTGCCAAGTTCGAATTCCGCGGCAAGGCCTTTCTGACCACGCTGGTCGATCTGCCGTTTGCGGTGTCGCCGGTGGTGGCGGGCCTGATCTACGTGCTGGTGTTCGGCGCGCAAGGCTGGTTCGGCCCATGGCTTGCGGAACACGACATCAAGATCATCTTCGCGGTGCCCGGCATCGTGCTTGCGACGGTGTTCGTGACCTTTCCGTTCATTGCGCGTGAACTCGTGCCGCTGATGCAGGCGCAGGGCACCGACGAAGAGCAGGCCGCCATCGTGCTGGGCGCGACCGGCTGGCAGACCTTCTGGCGCGTGACGCTGCCCAACATCAAGTGGGGGCTGCTGTACGGCGTGATTCTTTGCAACGCACGCGCCATGGGCGAGTTTGGCGCGGTGTCGGTGGTGTCCGGCCACATCCGCGGGCAGACCAACACCATGCCGCTGCATGTGGAAGTGCTCTACAACGAGTACCAGTCTGTGGCTGCGTTTGCCGTGGCCTCGCTTCTGGCCATCCTGGCGCTGGTCACACTGGTGATCAAGTCGGTCATCGAATGGCGCCACGAGCGCGAAATGAAAGCCATCGCCGAGCTGCCGCCGGAACGTCCCACGCAAGCTTGAAAAGTCCCGCGGTGAGGGGAGAACCCTCACCCCGACCCTCTCCCCAAGGGGAGAGGGAGTCATCAGAAGAAGGCAGAGGAAGAGATTCCATGAGCATCGAAATCCGCAACATCAGCAAGCAGTTCGGCGACTTCCGGGCGTTGAACAACGTGAACCTCGATGTCGAATCGGGCGAACTCGTCGCACTGCTCGGCCCGTCAGGCTGCGGCAAGACCACGCTGCTGCGCATCATCGCGGGGCTGGAAACGTCCGATACCGGCAGCATTCTTTTTTCGGGCGAAGACACCACCGACGTGCATGTGCGCGAACGCCAGGTGGGCTTCGTGTTTCAGCACTACGCGCTGTTCCGCCACATGACGGTGTTCGAGAACGTGGCTTTCGGACTGCGCGTGAAGCCGCGCAAGGAGCGCCCGAGCGAAACGCAGATCAAGCAGAAGGTGACCGACCTGCTCAAGCTGGTGCAGCTCGACTGGCTGGCCGACCGCTATCCGTCGCAGCTCTCGGGCGGCCAGCGGCAGCGCATTGCGCTGGCCCGGGCGCTCGCAGTCGAACCCAAGGTGCTGCTGCTCGACGAGCCCTTCGGCGCGCTCGACGCCAAGGTGCGCAAGGAGCTGCGCCGCTGGCTGCGCCGGCTGCACGACGAGCTGCACGTCACGTCGATCTTCGTCACGCACGACCAGGAAGAAGCGCTCGAAGTGGCCGACCGCGTGGTGGTCATCAACAAGGGGCGGATCGAGCAGGTCGGTTCGCCGCAAGAAGTGTGGGACCAGCCCGCAAGCCCCTTCGTCTACGGCTTCTTGGGCGACGTGAACCTGTTCCATGGCCGGGCCGACAACGGCGCAGTGCAGCTGGACGGCATGCGCCTGGATTCGCCCGAGCACAGCGGCGCGCGCGACGCCAAGGCCATGGCCTATGTGCGCCCGCATGACCTGACCGTGGAGCGCTACACCGCCGGTGCCACCGGCATCGTGGCGACCTTGTCGCGTGCCATCGTGGTCGGCCCCATCGCTCGGCTGGAACTTGAGCCCACCGAAACGAATCCAGATAATCCGGGCTCCGGAACCATCATCGAAGCGCAAATCCCTGCGCAACAGTTCCGTGAACTGGGCTTGAACGAGGGCGACACAGTGGTCGCCACGCCGCGCAAGGCCCGGGTGTTCGTAGAAGAAGATTGGGTTTCCCCTTGATCGATTGGTACTTCGGCGCGCCGCGCCGTGCGTATGGGCTGATTTGCCTGGCCTGTGTTCTCATGCTGGCCTTCGGGCTCTATCTGCAGCATGTGGTGGGCCTGGAGCCGTGCCCGATGTGCATCGTGCAGCGGTATGCCCTGGTTCTGGTGGCGCTCTTTACCGGGCTGGCAGCCGTGTTCCGCAGCCGCGGCTTGCAGGTGGCGGGTGGGGTGCTGGCATTGGTGTCGGCCATCGGCGGTGCCTACACGGCCGCCGCACAGAGTTGGCTGCAGTGGTATCCGCCCGAGGTCGTCTCGTGCGGACGCGACCTGTACGGAATGATCGAGACTTTCCCGCTCAAGCGGGCGCTGCCGATGATCTTCCGCGGCGGCGGCGATTGCTCGAAGATCGACTGGTCGCTGTTCGGGCTGACGCTGGCGAACTGGTCGTTCGTCGCCTTCTTCGTTCTTGCAGTTCTGCTGCTTGTGCTGATCTTCCGCAAGCGCCCAGTGGCGCGTTGAACTGCCGCCTAGAGCGGCAAAGTGTCGAAAGCCGCGTAGGCGGTGGCAAGCCACGACTTCACGCGCTGGCGTTCCAGCAGGCCCAGCGCGTGCGGCCCTTCGCGGTCGTTCACGGCCTTCCAGAAGCTGGTGTTCTGCGCATCGATCTTGCGCATGCTCGCCTCGTGCAGGCGCGGCAGCGTGATCACGCGGGCGCCGTTCGCGGTCGCCTTGGAGAGCGATTGCGACGCGAGCAGCATGCCAAAGTCGCTGCCGCGGCCGTAGTTCTGCACCACGATGTAGTTGGGCCGGTTGCCGAAGGTGTCGATCAGCGTGCCGAGCAGGTCGGTGGAGTCCTTGCCGTCGTCCAGCACATGCCAGAAGTTGACGGCCACGCCCAATTCGACGAACACGTCGAACAGATCCGATTCCTTGATCCAGCGCGATAGCGGCGCCAGTGTCTGGGCGGCCAAGTCGACGATGACGCTTTGCTGCGGATTGGTTTCGAAACCGTTCACCACGGTGTCGAGCCCCTCGAAGCTGTCGACCACGATGGGCGACGCAAAGCCTTCGTAGAAGCGGGTGAACGAGCTGTGCGAGCGGTCGGTGTCAAAGCCCGTGAAAGGCCGGCTGTGGTCGATGAAGTACTGCGCCAGCACGCGCGCGGTAACCGACTTGCCGACACCGCCTTTTTCGCCGCCGATGAAATTGATGGAGCTCATGAGTTGCTGCTGCCTCGAATGGGTTGAGGAGTGAAGGGCTGATTCATTCTAGGGGCGTGTTTTCCTTTCTTTTTCTCATTTGCCGCGCTTCGCCATCCCTTGCAGCAAGGGGTGTGCCTGCAAGCGCTGCTGCAGCCGCTTTTTCCACGGCGCAGGCAGCGTCGATGCATCGATCATTGCGGGCCATTGGCTGCGCGCGAGCCGCGCGGTATCTGCAATGACGCGTCGGACCAGCGGCTCGTGCAGCCCGGTCGAGAAGCAGAAGGCGCGTATGTTGGCGGGCGTGAACAATGCCGTGCGTTTGGGTGCGGCACCTCCGCCCGCCGCTGGCAGAAGAGGCAAGGCATGGCCGTCGACGCCCTGGAGCGCGGCATACGCCACGATGTCGTAGGCCGGCGCCAGCCGCGGCGCGATACCGTCCGGATAGATCACGCCTAAATTCTTCAGGTGTGCATCGGGGTTGCCGAGCAGGTCGTTCACCGCCAGGCGCCGCACGAGTTCGAGCACCGCCTCTTCGCCCATCGAAGGAAAGGCGCGCATGGCAAGCGCCATGTCGAGGTAGCTGGCGCTGTACTTGTGCATCGGGTCGACCGCGAGCACCTGCGCAAAATCTTCGAAATGAATGCGGCGCGCGCCCTCACGGTCGAAGCGCGTGACCGCGAGGAAATCAGGCTCGTCGGGCAACGCGTAGCTGTGTTCGGCCGCAATGGCGGAGAGCGGTGCCAGTTCGGCATGGCAGACCTCGACACCGGCCGCGCCCGCCATTTGGAGCGAAAGCATTTCGAGCTGCGGCATGTGCGGACGGCCGGCCATGGGCAGCTTGGCGATCACGCGGGTGCTTGCCCCGGCACGCGTGCGGGCCACGTAGCGGCCGCCCTGGCGGCGCAGGCCGAGCTTGGGCTGCACACCCGACACTGAAATGCCCTGCGGCATGGGCAACTCGACCACCGACATCTCGAGCGCATCCTGGTCCTGCGTGATGAGCCGCTGCAGCGTTCCGCGGTCGACCGAGACCGGCCGGGCGCTCACAGCGCCGGGGAGGTCGCCCCCGCAAGCCGCGAGGAGCTCGAAATGGTCGTTTTCGCGGCAGCCGCGCAACTGCGCGATATGGCTGCGCAGAACGCCTTCGGGCAAGAGGTTCTGAAAGAAGCGCGGAAGCTGGCCACCCTGTGCATTGAAGAGCGGGTTCTTCACGTCGCTCCACAGTGCCGCCTGGGTGGCTGGATCGCTTGCCACCATTGAAAGCGACAGCACTTCAGCCGGCGGAGCGGCCACCAGTTCGGGTTCCGCCACGAAGCGGCACAGGTCGGCGTATTGAAAGAGCTTGCCGAAGCGCCGCGAGCCTAGCGAAATTTCAAGGATCTTGACGTTCATGGCGAACGGCGCCGCTTGTTGGCGTATGGCGGCGGGGAGGGCGCCTGCGCGATGGCGTGGCCCACGCGGGTGGCGACCGGGCGGTAGCCGTCATCGGTGGCCGTGCTCTCGCCGAAGCCCTTGGGCGCAAGCTGCAGTTCGAGGCCGATGGCGTCGACCAGAGCCAGCAGCGAAGACAGCTGTGGATTGCCCTTGAGACTCAGCGCGTTTCGCACCGAGCGCTCGGTCAGGCCGGAGCGTTGCGCGATATCTGCGTTGGAGAGACCCGCGGCATCGCGGCGGGCGGTGAGAGCGGCGATGAGTTCCTGTTTGATCACGGAAACATATTACCGCAAGCTGATGTTTGGGAAATATATTTCCGAGATGTGCCTATTGCCTTATCGGGGAATCAAGGTGAAGAAGGGCATGATCACGCCCATGATCCAGTTCTGTCCGAAGTCGAGCGCCGCGCGGCGGTATTTCTCGTCGGCCTGGGCGGCGAGCAGGTCGAGCCGCGCCACCACCTTCGACAGCTCACGGTCGGCCACGAGGTTGCGCCCACGCTCGCTGATTTCGGTGGCCAGCAGCAAGGGCTGGCCGTCAGGTCCGGTCTTCGAGGAGATCAGCCACAGCGATATTTCGAAGTTGCGCGCGGCGCGGTAGCTGTTTTCGGCATTGACGCCATCCAGCATGGTCTGGTCCCAGGTGTCGCCATTGGCTTGCTTGAGCATGGACGCCCAGCCAACGACCAAGGCTGCAACCCGGTCGCCCTGGTACCCCTGCGGGCTGGTGTCGAAGGCCAGGCGTATGGCGTCGATGCCGGTGGCGCCACGCAGCTCGGGCAGGGCGGGGCCTGTCAGCACCGCGTCCCAGGCGCGCTGGGTGGCCGCTTCGATGCTTGCCGCCGATTTGCGCCATTCGCGCGGGTTGCGCCGGTACAGCGTGGTTTGCACGCGCCGGATCGATTGCAGGTTGTCGCGCAAGGAAAGATTGGCAATGCGGTTGGCGCTCGATTGCAACCATTCCTGGTTGGCATAAGGTTCGGCGCGCTCGGTGGAACGGGTGGCCGCGCAACCGCCAAGGCCCAGCAGTGCAGCTGCGCCGGCAAGCAGGTAGCCGCGGCGCGCGGTGAAGGGTGAAACCAGGGAATCGCTCATGCCCTGACGTTATCATCCACAGCTGGGGCGGCGGCCTGCTTCAAGCGGCAGGCCCGTGCAATTTTCCTTACAAATCAATACCTTGGCGCTATGCCAAGGCAGGCCGACAAGTCGTGCGTCTCAATTCCATCAAGCTTTCAGGCTTCAAGTCGTTCGCCGAACCGACCAACTTCCTACTGCCAGGCCAACTGGTCGGCGTTGTCGGGCCCAACGGTTGCGGCAAGTCGAACATCATGGATGCGGTGCGCTGGGTGCTGGGCGAGTCGCGCGCGTCGGAGCTGCGCGGCGAGTCGATGCAGGACGTGATCTTCAACGGCACGACCACGCGCAAGCAGGCCAGCCGTTCGAGCGTGGAGCTGGTGTTCGATAACGCCGACCATCGCGCGGGCGGCCAGTGGAACCAGTTCGGCGAAATTGCCGTGCGGCGTGTGCTCACGCGCGACGGCACCAGCAGCTACTACATCAACAACCAGCCAGTGCGCCGGCGCGACGTGCAGGACGTGTTCCTGGGCACCGGCCTCGGCCCGCGCGCCTACGCCATCATCGGGCAGGGCACGATCAGCCGGATCATCGAATCCAAGCCTGAAGAGCTTCGCCTGTTCCTGGAAGAAGCCGCGGGTGTTTCCAAATACAAGGAACGCCGGCGCGAAACCGAGAACCGCCTGGGCGACACGCGCGAGAACCTCACGCGCGTCGAAGACATTCTTCGCGAACTGAACGCGAACCTCGAAAAGCTGGAAAAGCAGGCCGAGGTGGCCGCGCGCTACAACACGCTGCAGGGCGAAGCCACCAAGAAGCAGCACCAGTTGTGGTTCTTGAAGCGCAGCGAAGGCGATGCCGATCAGGCCAAGATCAAGGCCGACTCCGAAAAGGCGATCAACGACCTGGAGTCGCGCACCGCCGACCTGCGCCGCATCGAATCCGAACTCGAAACCGTGCGCCAGGCGCACTACGCGGCCGGCGACCAGGTCAACCAGGCCCAGGGCAAGCTCTATGAAGCCAGCGCCGAAGTCGGCCGCCTCGAGGGCGAAATCCGTTTCGTGGTCGAAGGCCGCCAGCGCGTGGAGCAACGGCTCGTTCAGCTGCGCGAGCAAATGGGCCAATGGGGTCGCCGCCGCGAAGAGGCCGAGGCAGAGATTGAAACGCTGGCCGGCCAGGGCGTCGATGCCGAAGAGCAGGCCGTCATGCTGGCCGCGCAGCTCGAAGAGCACGACGCCCGCATGCCCGAACTGGAAGAAGCGCAGCAGCGCGCCCAGGACGAAGCCAACGCGCAGCGCGCCGCGGTGGTGCAGATTCAGCAGCAGATCCAGGTGTTGGCGGCCGACCAGCGCAACATCGAAGACCAGAGCCGGCAGCTCACGCAGCGCGGCGAACGCCTGCGTGCCGACCAGAGCGCGCTGGCCGCGCCCGACGAAGCCCGCCTGCAATCGATGCAGGAAGAGCACGCCGCCGCTCAAGAAGCCGCGAGCGAAGCCGACGCGCGCCTGCATGAACTGCAAGAGTCGGTGCCGCAGCTCGACGACGACCGCCGGACGAAGCAGCAGGCCGTCAATACCGAGAGCGCCCGGCATGCCGAACTTTCGGCACGCCTCGAAGCACTGCGCGCGCTGCAGGAAAAGGTCAAGACCGACGGCAAGCTCGCGCCCTGGCTCGCCAAGCACGGGCTTGAGGGCATGCAGGGCCTTTGGAGCCGTATTCACATAGAGCAGGGCTGGGAAAACGCGCTCGAAGCGGCGCTGCGCGAGCGCTTGGGTGCACTTGAGGTCAGCCGGCTCGACATGGTGCGTGCCTTCGGCAGCGATGCGCCGCCCGCCAAGCTGGCGTTCTACAGCCCGCCCGATGCCGGTGTGCCGCCAGGCGCTGCCGCGCTACCGCGCCTGTCCAGCCTGTTGCGCCTGAACGATGCGGGCCTACAAGCCCTGCTGACCGACTGGCTCCACGGCTGCTATACGGCCCAGAGCTTCGAAGAAGCCCTTGCGCAGCGCGGCACGCTGCAGCCGGGCGAAGTGATCTACGTGCAGAGCGGCCACGCTGTGTTCTCGCACAGCGTGAACTTCTACGCCCCCGATTCCGAGCAGGCCGGCCTGCTGGCACGCCAGCAGGAAATGGAAAACCTGGAGCGCCAGCTGCGCGCCCAGACGCTCATCAGCGAAGAAGCGCGCACCGCGCTCGTCCGCGCCGAAGCCGCCTACGCCGATGCTGCGCAGCGCCTTGTGACGGCACGCCGTGAAGCAGCCGAGACGCAATCGCGTGCGCACGAACTGCAAGTCGAAACCCTGCGCATGACGCAGCTTGCCGAACAGACGCGGGCGCGCAGCGAGCAATTGGCCGCCGACCTCGCCGAAGTCGATGCGCAGCTCGAAGAGCTGCAGGAAAAGCGCATGGCCGCCGAAGGCCGCTTCGAAGAGCTCGACATGCAGCTGGCCGACAGCCAGGAGCGCCACGCGCAACTCGACGAACGCGTGATCGAGGCCGGCCGTGCATTGGCCGCCAGCCGCGAGCAGCACCGCAGCCTGGAGCGCCAGGCGCAGGAAGCCACTTTCTCGCAGCGCACGCTTGAAGCCCGCCGCGGCGAGCTGAGCCGGGCCATCGAAACTGCATCGCAGCAGGTGGTCGCACTAACAGACGAAGACGAGCGCGCCAGGGCCGAACTCGGTCGCCTGTCGGACGCCGCGGCCCAGGCCGGGCTGCAGGACGCACTGGCACTCAAGCTCGAGCGTGAAGGTGCGCTGGGTGCGGCACGCAGCCAATACGACGACCTCACGCTGAAGCTGCGCGCCAGCGACGAGCGCCGGCTGCAGCTCGAACGCGAGCTTGATCCGCTGCGCCAGCGCATCACAGAATTCCAGCTCAAGGAACAGGCCGCGCGGCTGGGTGTCGAGCAATACCAGCAGCTGCTGGACGACGCGGGCGCCGATCTCGAAGCGGTAGCCCAGTCGATCGAAACCGACAAGGTGCGCCTTACCGGCCTGCAAAGCGAAATCGACCGCCTGAACCGCGAAGTGGTCGCGCTGGGCGCGGTCAATCTGGCGGCGCTGGACGAGCTTGCCATTGCCAGCGAGCGCAAGACCTTCCTGGATGCGCAGTCGGCCGACCTGAACGAGGCCATCGGCACGCTCGAAGACGCCATTCGCAAGATCGACGGCGAAACGCGCGAGCTTCTCGGGGGCACCTTCAAGATCGTGAACGAGCACTTCAGCCGCATGTTCCCCGAGCTCTTCGGCGGCGGAAACGCAAGGCTGATGATGACGGGCGACGAAATCCTGGATTCGGGCGTGCAGGTGATGGCACAACCGCCGGGCAAGAAGAACCAGACCATCCACTTGCTCTCGGGCGGCGAAAAAGCGCTCACGGCCATTGCGCTGGTGTTTGCCATCTTCCAGCTCAACCCCGCGCCTTTCTGTCTGCTCGACGAGGTGGACGCGCCGCTGGACGACGCGAACACCGAGCGCTATGCCAAACTCGTGACCGCCATGAGCCGCGAAACCCAGTTCCTCTTCATCAGCCACAACAAGATCGCCATGGAAATGGCCGAGCAGCTGATCGGCGTAACCATGCAGGAACAGGGCGTGTCCCGCATCGTTGCGGTCGACATGGAATCGGCCGTCTCGATGGTCGAAGCTGCTTAAGCCGAGCAGCGCGCATGAGCAATCTCACTCTCGCCCTGGCCATCCTCGGCGGCCTCGTTCTCGCGGCCGTCGTGGCCTACAACACCGTCACTTCGCGCCGCAATGCGCCGCGGCAGCCCGACGCCGCCAGCGACGATTTTTCCGATGCGGAACGTTCGCCGGCGTCTGCGGCAGATGGCGTGGAGCCGATGCTCCACATCGATCCGCACCAGATGCCGCCGGGCCAGGAGCGGCACGAGCCCTTGTTCGACCCTGATCTGCCGGCGCCCAGCGCCAGCCCGCTGCCCACCGCCGAGCGTCGCGGCGGGCTCGATCCGCTCATCGATGTGATCGCACCGGTGTCGCTGGACGGCCTTGCATCGGGCGATGCGGCCATCGCGGCCATGCCGCCCACCCGCCGCGCGGGCAGCAAGCCCGTTGCCATCGAAGGCCTGAACGAGCACACCGGCCAATGGGAGCCGCCCGTGGCGGGCCAGCGCTACAGCGCCTTCCAGGTCGGCGTGCAGCTGGCCAACCGCACCGGCGCGCTCAACGAAATCGAGTATTCCGAATTCGTGGTGAAGGCGCAGGCGTTTGCCGACGCCGTCAACGGCGCACTCGAGTTTCCCGAAATGCTCGACGAAGTGGCGCGAGCGCGCGAACTCGACCAGTTCGCCAGCGCGCACGATGCGCAGCTGGGTTTTGTGCTGCGCGCGCTGCACGCGGCCTGGAGCCCTGGCTATGTGCAGCAGAACGCGGCGCGGTTGGGCTTTGTGGCGGGCATCATCCCCGGCCGCATGGTGCTGCCGACCAGCGAAGTCGGGCTGCCGCCGATCCTCGGGCTTTCGTTCGACACCCAGGCCGCGCTGGCCGACGATCCGGCGCAGTCGGCCATTCGCGAGCTCAGCCTGAGCCTGGACGTGCCGCAGGTCGACCGTGCCGAGCAGCCGTTCCGCCGCATGCGCGAAGCCGCCGCCACGCTGGCGCGCGAGATGGACGGCGTGGTGACCGACAGCGACGGGCAGCTGCTGCGCGAGGAAACCATGGACGTGATCGGCGCCGACCTCGAACAGCTCTACGACACGCTCGAGTCGCGCGACCTCGCCGCCGGTTCGCCTTTGGCGCGACGCCTCTTCAGCTGATCCGATTTCTTCGGGAGACACCCATGACAACGCGCGACGAAGCGGCACGCGAAGCCGCCGCACTGAGCGAACTGCTCCACAAGCACGCCCACCTGTATTACGTGCTCGACGCGCCCGAGCTGCCCGACGCCGAGTACGACAAGCTGTTCCAGCGCCTGCAAGCCATCGAAGCCGAGTTTCCCGACCTGCGGACGCCCGATTCACCCACGCAGCGCGTGGGCGGCAAGGTGCTCGACGGCTTCGTGAAGGTGCGCCACAAGGTGCCGATGCTGTCGATTCGCACCGAGACCGACATCTCGCCCGGCGGCGCCAGTGCTTTCGATGCGCGGGTGCGCAAGGAACTGGGCCTGGCTGAAGACGGGCCTCAGGTCGAATACGTCTGCGAACTCAAGTTCGACGGCTTGGCCATGAACCTGCGCTACGAGAACGGCGTGCTGGTGCAGGCCGCAACGCGCGGCGACGGCGAGGTGGGAGAAGACGTCACGCAGAACATCCGCACGGTGCGCGATATTCCGCTGCGGCTCAACGGCAAGGCGCCGCCCGTGGTCGAGGTGCGCGGTGAGGTCTACATGAAGCGCGCCGACTTCGATGCGCTCAACGAGCGTCAGCGAGAGAAGATTGCGGCCGGCCAGAAGAACGAGAAGGTGTTCGTCAATCCGCGCAACGCGGCGGCCGGCGCGGTGCGGCAGCTCGACCCGGCTATCGCCGCGGCGCGCCCGCTCAGCTTTTTTGCCTATGGCCTGGGCGAGGCCACGCCGGCCAGCGAGGGCGGCCCGGATTTTCCGACGCAGTTCGACTGGCTGCAGCAGTTCGACGCATGGGGTTTTCCGGTGGCCAAGCAGACGGCGCGTGCGAGGGGGGCGATTGAGTTGATCGCGTTCCACGAGAACATCGGCCGTCAGCGCGATGCCTTGCCCTACGACATCGACGGCGTGGTCTACAAGGTCGACAGTCTGGAGCTGCAGCGGCAGCTCGGCTTCGTCTCGCGCGAGCCGCGCTGGGCCGTGGCGCACAAATACCCGGCCCAGGAACAACTCACCGAGGTGCTCGGCATCGAAGTGCAGGTGGGCCGCACCGGCAAACTCACGCCGGTGGCCAAGCTCGCACCCGTGTTCGTCGGCGGCGTGACCGTGACCAACGCCACGCTGCACAACGAGGACGAGGCACGCCGCAAGGACGTGCGCGTGGGCGACCAGGTCATCGTGCGACGCGCGGGTGATGTGATTCCCGAAGTGGTCGGCGTGGTGCCCGAGAGCCTGGCCAAGCCCGAGGGCGAGCGCGGCCCGCTTTTCACCATGCCGCGACAGTGCCCGGTGTGCGGATCGGAAGCGTTGCGCGAAGAGGGCGAGGTCGACTACCGCTGCACTGGCGGCCTGTTCTGCGCCGCCCAGCGCAAGGAAGCCATCCTGCACTTTGCGGCACGGCGCGCGGTCGATATCGACGGGCTCGGCGACAAGCTGGTCGAGCAATTGGTCGATGCCAACCTGATCCGCACCTTGCCCGACCTGTACAGGCTCGGCTTCACCACCTTGGCGGGCCTGGACCGCATGGCGGAGAAGTCGGCCAAGAACCTCGTCGACGCGCTGGAAGCATCGAAGAAAACCACGCTGCCGCGCTTCCTGTTCGGCCTGGGTATCCGGCATGTGGGCGAAAGCACCGCGAAAGACCTGGCCAAGCATTTCGGCAAGCTCGACGCGATCATGGATGCGACCGAAGAACAGTTGCTCGAGGTCAACGACGTCGGTCCCGTGGTGGCGCAAAGCCTGCGCACCTTCTTCGACCAGCCGCATAACCGCGAAGTGGTCGAGCAGCTGCGCGCCTGCGGCCTGACATGGGAAGAGGGCGAACCCGCCGCCCGCGCGCCCAAGCCGCTGGCGGGACTGACCTTCGTCATTACCGGCACCCTTCCTACGCTCAGCAGGGACGAAGCAAAGGACAAACTGGAAGCAGCCGGTGCCAAGGTGGCCGGTTCCGTCAGCAAGAAGACCAACTACCTGGTTGCGGGCGAAGAGGCCGGCAGCAAGCTCGACAAGGCCCGCGAACTCGGCGTGAACGTGATCGACGAGGCGGGTATGCTGGAGATACTCGCCAGCGGCGTGCCAGGCTGAAGAGGGTGGAGGCTCGGCGTCCTTACCGCTGGTTACGTGACTTCACACCAGCGCAGTCAACAGGGACTACAAGCTGGCGTTGAAGACAAAAGGCTGACAAGGAGTCCCTTATGCAGAAAATTCGTGTTCTCGGTACCTGCGTCGCCATCGGCGGCATCGCGCTGCTCGGCGGCTGCGTTGCGGTGCCCGGCGATCCTTACTACAACGGGGGCTATTCGCAGCCGTATTACGACAACCCGGTGGTCGTGCAGCCGGCGCCCGTCTACATCGAAGGCGGCGCCTACTACGAAGGCCGCCGGCCTTACTACGGTGGGCGGCCCTATTACGGCGACCGGCCGTACTACGGCCGGCCAGGTTATCCGGCGGTGCGGCCGGGCTACCCCGCGGGACGCCCGGGCTGGGGCGGCGGACGGCCGCCTGGTGGTGGCGTGATCGTGCCGCCGACCGGGAATACCGGCGTTTCCCCATTGCCGCAGTACCGCTCGGCGCCGTCAAACACCCGTCAACGGCTTCAAACCACGCCCGATTCGGCGAGGAACCAAACCCCTCCCTGATCGCGGCGCAGGCAGGTAGCCCATGGCAGCACTTGGCTGTCGCGATAATTCCGCCATGGCCATTCGCGAAATCCTGAAAATGGGCGACCCCCGGCTGCTGCGCGTTGCGCAGCCGGTGGCCGCTTTCGACACCGACGAACTGCACCTGCTGGTGCGCGACATGTTCGAGACGATGATTTCGGTCAACGGGGCCGGGCTGGCCGCACCGCAGATCGGCGTCGATCAGCAGTTGGTCATTTTCGGCACCGACGTCGTCAATCCACGCTACCCCGACGCACCTCCGGTGCCCCGCACCGTGCTGCTGAATCCCGTCATCACACCCATCGGCGACGAGGAAGAAGAGGGCTGGGAAGGGTGCCTTTCGGTGCCGGGCCTTCGCGGCGTGGTGCCGCGCTTTTCGAACATCCGCTATACCGGCTTCGATCCGTATGGCGATCCGATCGACCGGACCGTAAGCGGTTTTCATGCACGCGTGGTGCAGCATGAGGTCGATCACCTGCTTGGCAAGCTCTACCCGATGCGGGTGCGCGACTTTTCGCGCTTTGGCTACACCGACGTGTTGTTTCCTGGGCTCGACGCCAACGACGACGACTGAAAAAAAGCGGCCGGTTCATCACCGGCCGCGTGCGTTCAGTTGTACTTGCCGCCCAGGCCGAATCGGCCACCGCCGAAGAGCGCGACGGCGATTGCCGAGAACAGGTACATGCCCTGCAGCTCCAGCGCCCAGCCGCCTTGGCCATTGAGGGCGCCCAGGTCCTTCTGGTGCACCAGCCAGATCGCCACCACCATGTTGATTGCAACGATCAGCGCTGCGGGGCGGGTGAAAAGTCCCACGATCAGCAGCACAGGAGCGAGGATTTCACCGACGTAGACCAGGTATGCCATGGCCGCCGGCAACCCTTGCGAGGCCAGCATGCCGCCGATGCCGTCGACGCCCTTGCCGACCTTCGCAATGCCGTGCAGCAGGATAAGAATGCCGAGTGCGACGCGCAGAACGAGCTTGCCGGTGTCATCGGATTTGGTCATGAGCAGATTCCTGGTGAAAGTGATTGAAGGGCCATATGTTAGTGAATGTGCCGCGGGCAGGAAAAGCCCGGGCCGGCGCGCGATGCGGCATATGCATTCAACCGTCCGTTCTTTGGCAGAGTCGTGCGCGGCCCCGTACACTGCCTTTTGCTTGTTGTTGAGGAGAACACACCAATGAAGAGTCGATTCCGTCCCGCGCTGGCCGTTGCCGCATCCGCCTTTGCTTTTGCAGCCGCCGCACCGGCCTTCGCCGGCAAGACCCTCGATGCCGTCAAGCAGCGCGGCACCGTGAAATGCGGCGTGACGAACGGCGTAGCCGGCTTTTCCGCACCTGATACGCAGGGCAACTGGTCGGGTCTGGACGTGGACACCTGCCGCGCCATTGCCGCTGCCGTGCTGGGGGATGCGAAAAAGGTTGACTTCGTGCCGCTCAATTCGCAGCAGCGCTTCTCGGCCCTGCAGGCCGGCGAAATCGACATCCTCGCGCGCAACACCACGTGGACGCTGACGCGCGACGCTTCGCTGGGCTTCAACTTCACCACCATCACCTATTACGACGGCCAGGGCTTCCTGGTGCCGAAGAAGCTCAAGGTCACCAGCGCCAAGCAGCTCAAGAACGCGACCATCTGCACGCAGTCGGGCACCACCAACGAGAAGAACGTGTCCGACTACTTCCGCGCGCAGAACATCCCGGTCAAGACGGTGGTGTTCGAAAGCTTCGAGGCTTCGTTCAAGGCCTTTTTCTCGGGCCGCTGCCAGGCTTTCACCACCGACGCTTCGGCGCTCGCGGGCCTGCGCAACAAGGAGGCGCCGAACCCCGACGACTACGTCATCCTGCCCGAGCTCATTTCCAAGGAGCCGCTTGCGCCGCTGGTGCGCCGCGGCGACGACGAATGGTTTGCCATTGCCAAGTGGGTGCCCAACGCGCTCATCGAGGCTGAAGAGTTCGGCGTCACCCAAGCCAATGCCGATGAGCTCAAGGCCAACAGCAAGGACCCGGCGCAGCAGCGCCTGGTCGGCACCGGTGAAGACCTGGGCAAGCTGCTCGGCCTCGACAAGGACTGGTCGTTCCGCGCCATCAAGGCTGTGGGCAACTACGGCGAGATGTTCGAGCGCAACGTCGGGCCGAAATCGGTGCTCAAGCTGCCGCGCGGCTCGAACAACCTCTGGAACAAGGGCGGCCTGATCTACGCACCACCTGTTCGATGAGCCGGGAAGCCTCGCGCCGCGGCGCCTGGCTGGCCTGGGGTGTCCAGGCGCTGCTGGTGCTGGCCGTGCTGGCCGGCGCCGTCTGGGTGGTGAACCATGCGCTCGAAGTCCTGCGCTCGCGCGGGGTTCGTTCGGGCTTCGACTTTCTGACGGAGCCCGCGGGCTTTTCCATCAGCGAAGGCTGGCTCGACTTCGATGCCAGCCAGCCGTTCTGGCGCGCCTTCCTGGCAGGGTTGATCAACACCGTGCGGGCGGCGGTGCCCGCGGCCGTCTTTGCAGTCGTGCTCGGCACCTTGATTGGCATCGGCCGGCTCGCGCCGCACGTGCTCTTGCGCGGCATTTGCACGGCATACGTTGAAGTGCTGCGCAACGTGCCCCTGCTGGTGCAGCTGTTGATGCTGGCCTTTGCCATGGCCAACCTGTTGCCCGACCCGACCGAGCCCGTGCGCCTGCTGCCCGGGGTGTGGCTCAGCAAGGGCGGCTTGAGCGTGCCCTGGCCTGCATCGGGCGAGGGCGGCTGGTGGCCCACGCACTTCGAATGGCCCGAGAAGGGCGACTTCGGCGTGAGCGGCGGTGCGGCGCTGAGCCCGGAGTACGTGACCATCGTCGCGGGGCTGTCGTTTTACTCGGCGGCTTTCGTGGCGGAAATCGTGCGCGCCGGCATCCTGTCGGTGTCGCAGGGGCAGGTGCTGGCCGGGCAGGCGCTGGGCCTCACGCCGGGGCAGCAATTGCGCATCGTGATCCTGCCGCAGGCGCTGCGCGTGATCGTGCCTTCGCTCACCAACCAGTTGCTCAGCCTTACCAAGAATTCATCGCTTGCGGTGGCCGTGGGCTATCCGGAACTGGTGTCGGTGGCCAACACCACCATCGGCTCGAACGGGCGCGCTTTCGAGTGCATTGCGATCATCATGGCGGTGTACCTGCTGCTGTCGCTGCTGATTTCATTCGGCATGAACCGCTACAACGCACGCGTTGCGCTCAGGGGCTGGCAATGAGAAACGCCGCTCAAGGCCCCATTGCGTGGCGCAGCGAGCTGTGGGGTTCGCCGCTGCGGGCATTGGCCACGGTGCTGCTGCTCGCGCTGCTTGCATGGGGCGGCTTTCAAGCTTTCGAATGGGGCGTGCTGAATGCGGTGTTCCGGCCCGACGCCGAAGCCTGCCGCGCCGTGCAGCATGGCGCTTGCTGGGGCGTGGTGGCTGAAAAATGGCGGCCAATGCTGTTTGGCCGATTTCCCTATGACGAGCAATGGCGACCTGCCATTGCCGTGGTCGTGTTGTCGGCCGTCACGGTGCTCAGCGCCTGGCCGCGCAGCTGGCGCTGGTGGCTGGTGCCGCTCTGGATCGTGGCTTTGCTGCTTTTCGTGCTGCTGATGCGCGGCGGCGTGGCTGGCTTGGTCCATGTGCCGACCAGCCGCTGGGGCGGCTTGCCGCTCACCATCGGCCTTGCGGTGGTGGGCCTGGCGCTGGCATTTCCGCTGGCGCTGTTGCTTGCGCTGGGGCGCCGCTCGGGCTGGCCGGTGGTTCGCACGCTGAGCGCGAGCTACATCGAGCTGGTTCGCGGCGTGCCGCTCATTTCAGTGCTCTTCATGGCTTCTTTCCTGCTGCCGCTGCTGTGGCCCGCGGGCTGGCAGCCCGATGTGCTGGTGCGCGTGCTGGCCGGTCTGACGCTTTTCGTGGCCGCCTATCTGGCCGAGATCATTCGCGGCGGCCTGCAGGCCGTGCCGCGCGGGCAGACCGAAGTCGCCATGGCACTCGGCTTTGGCCGCTGGCCGGTGCAGCGAGACATCGTGCTGCCGCAGGCGCTGCGGCTCGTGGTGCCCGCGCTGACCAACAGCGTGGTCGGCACGCTGAAAGACACATCGCTGGTCACCGTGGTGGGGCTGTTCGAGCTGACCGGCGCGTTGGGCCTGGCCCTCGGCGGCGACCCGACCTGGCGGCCGTTCTACCTCGAGGGGTACCTCTTCATTGCTGCGGTGTACTGGGTGCTGTGTTTCGGCCTGTCGCGCTACAGCGTGTGGCTGGAGCGGCGGCTGGGGGAGGGCACGCGCTGAAGCAGCGCTGCCCCGCCTTTCATCAGGCTGCCGACAGCGCCTTGTCCACCAGCTGCTGCGCTTCATCGAGGATGCGCCCGAGGTGTTCGGCACCGAGAAAGCTCTCGCCGTAGATCTTGTAGATGTTCTCGGTGCCGGAGGGCCGAGCGGCAAACCAGCCATTTTCCGTGACCACCTTCACGCCGCCGATGGCTGCGCCGTTACCCGGCGCATGGCTCAACACGTTCTGGATTTTCTCGCCCGCAAGCTCCGTCGACAGCACCTGCTGCGGCGACAGGCTCGAAAGCTTCTTCTTCTGCTCGACTGTGGCCGCTGCGTCGACGCGGTTGGACACGGGCTTGCCCAGCGCCTGTGCCAGTTCGGCAAAACGCTCGCCGGGGTCGCGGCCCGTGCGCGCGGCAATCTCCGCCGAGAGCAGTGCGGGGACCATGCCGTCCTTGTCGGTGGTCCACACCGAACCGTCGCGCCGCAGGAAGGTCGCGCCCGCGCTTTCTTCGCCGCCGAAGCCGAGCGACGAATCCACCAGCCCGTCGACGAACCACTTGAAGCCGACTGGCACCTCGTACAGCTTGCGGCCCAGGTTTGCGGCCACGCGGTCGATCATCTGGCTGCTGACCGCCGTCTTGCCGACGGCCGCATGCGCCGCCCACTTCGGCCGGTGCGTGAAGAGATAGTCGACCATCACGGCCAGGTAGTTGTTCGGCGGCAGCAGCCCTGCACTGCGCGTGACGACGCCGTGCCGGTCGTGATCGGTATCGCACGCAAAGGCAATGCCGAAGCGGTCCTTGAGGCCGATGAGCTGGTGCATCGCATCGGGCGACGAGGGGTCCATGCGAATGCGGCCGTCCCAGTCGAGCGACATGAAGCGGAAGGTCGGGTCGACCTCCTGGCTGAGCACGTTGAGCCGGTCGAGCTTGTAGCGCGCGGCAATGGCGGGCCAGTAGCGCACGCCGGCGCCGCCCAGCGGATCGACGCCCAGGTCGATCGGCACGCCGCGAATCGCGTCCATGTCGAGCACTTGCGCCAGGTCTTCCACATAGGTGTTCAGGTAGTCGTGGCGGTGCGTGGTCGAAGCGCGCAGCGCCTGCGCGAGCGGCAGGCGCTTCACGCCCTGCAGACCGGCGGCAAGATAGCCGTTGGCCGCGGCCTCGACGGCCGAGGTGATGTCGGTGCCCGCGGGGCCACCGTTGGGCGGGTTGTACTTGAAGCCGCCGCTTTCGGGGGGGTTGTGCGAAGGCGTGATCACGATGCCGTCCGCCAGCCCGGTCGTGCGTCCGCGGTTGTAGACGAGGATGGCGTGCGAAACGGCGGGCGTCGGCGTGTACTCGTCGTCCTTCGAGAGCATCAGCTCCACGCCGTTGGCCGCCAGCACTTCCACCGCGCTGTTGAATGCGGGCGTGGAGAGTGCATGCGTGTCGATGCCCAGGAACAGCGGGCCGTCGATGCCTTTCTGCTTGCGGTAGTCGGCAATCGCCTGGCTGATGGCCAGCACATGCCACTCGTTGAAAGCGTCGTCGAAGGAGGAGCCGCGGTGCCCCGATGTTCCAAAGGCGACGCGCTGGGCTGGCACCGAAGGATCGGGCCGGCCCGTGTAGTAGGCCGAGATGAGGCGCGGGATGTTGACGAGCAGGTCCAGCGGTGCGGGCTGGCCTGCGAGAGGGTTGGTCTTTTGGCTCATGTCGAGTGTTGCCGTTCGAGTTGAATCAAGTCGGCAACATCATGCCGCAGGATGCGCCTGCGAACGAAACAAGCGGAAAGCGCCTCAGGAGGCCAGCGCCTCCATCAGCTCCGTCTCGATGGCCAGTTGGGTCTTCTGTCCCTGCAGCTCGGGGCCGCTGATAAGGAACGTGTCTTCCACGCGTTCGCCGAGCGTGGTGACCTTGGCGAGCTGCAGGTTGAGGTGGTGTCGTGCAAGCACCCGCGCCACCGAATACAGCAGCCCCGCGCGGTCGCTGGCCGAGATGTTGAGCAGCCAGCGCTGCGCCTTGTCGTCGGGCAGCAGGCTGATGCGCGGCTTGATGGGAAAGCTGCGCACCCGGCGCGACACCCGGCCCACGCTGGGCGGGGGCAGGGGACCGGCCTCGGTGAGCGTCTGAGCAAGGCCCAGCTCGACCATGCTGATGAGATCGCGGTAATGGTCGGGCAGGAAAGTAGTTACAACCTGGAAGGTATCGAGGCCGTAGCCGTTGCTGGTGGTGTGTACTTTTGCGTCAAGAATGCTGAACGACGACTGGTCGAAATAGCCGCAGATGCGCGCGAAGAGGTCGGGCTGGTCGGGCGTGTACACCACCACTTGCAGCCCTTCGCCCACCGGCGAAAGGCGCGCCCGCACGATCGGCGGCGCCTTGGGGTCCACCGGCACGTTGGGCGGCGGCACGAAGCGCGAAAGCTGCTTGGCGTGCCAGGCGATTTCGCTGGCCTCGTGGCGCATGAAGTAGCCGACGTCGAGCGTGTCCCACAGCGCCTTGTGCGCTTCGAAGCGCTGCGCATGCAAAGCAAGCTGCACCAGCGCCTCGCGCTTGCGCGACTCCACCTCTGCGTCCGGATCGGGCATGCGGCCACCCAGCGCGCGCAGGGTGTAGCGGTAAAGGTCTTCGAGAAGCTTGCCCTTCCAGGCATTCCACACGCGCGGCGATGTGCCGCGAATATCGGCAATGGTGAGCAGGTAAAGCGCCGTGAGGTAGCGCTCGTTGCCCACGCGCTTGGCAAAGGCGCCAATCACTTCCGGGTCGCTCAGGTCTTGCTTTTGCGCCACCTGGCTCATCACCAGGTGTTCGGCGACCAGAAATTCGATCAGCTTCGCGTCTTCGCGCGCAATGCCGTGCTGCTTGCAGAAGCGCTGCACGTCGCGCGCGCCGAGCGTGGAGTGGTCGCCGCCGCGGCCCTTGGCAATGTCATGGAACAGCGCGGCCACGTAAAGAATCCACGGCTTGTCCCAGCCGGCCGCAAGCTGCGAGCAGAACGGGTATTCGTGCGCGTGCTCGGCAATGAAGAAGCGCCGCACGTTGCGCAGCACCATCAGGATGTGCTGGTCCACCGTGTACACGTGGAACAGGTCGTGCTGCATCTGCCCGACGATGCTGCGAAACACCCGCAGGTAGCGCCCCAGCACCGAGGTCTGGTTCATGAGCCTGAACGCATGCGTAATGCCGTACGGCTGCAGCAGGATGCGCATGAACGTCTCGTGATTGGCCGGGTCGTTGCGGAACTTGCTGTCCATGACATGCCGCGCGTTGTAGAGCGCGCGCAGCGTGCGTGCCGACAGGCCCTTTACGCCGATGGTCTTCTGGTAGAGCAGGAAGGTCTCGAGAATGGCGCGCGGCTCCCGCTCGTACAGGTCGTCGCTTGCAATCTCGATCAGGCCGGCCCGTTCGTAAAAGCGCTCGTTGATCGGCGTGTGCTGCTCGTCGCTGGGCTGCAGCCGCTCCGAGATGTTGAGCAGCAAGATCTGGTTGAGCTGCGTGACCGCCTTGGCCGCCCAGTAGTAGCGCCGCATCAGCGCTTCGCTCGACTTGCGCTGCGATTCACTCTCGTAGCCAAAGCTCGCGGCCACGGCGGTCTGCAGGTCGAACACCAGCCGGTCTTCGCGCCGGTTGGCAATCACATGCAGCCGCGCGCGAATCAGCGAAAGCAGCGCCTCGTTGCGCTTGATCTGCTGCGCCTCGAAAGGCGTGGCCAGGCCATTCTTTGCCAGGTCGTCCCAGCGGCTGCCGTAGCCGGCGGCCTTGGTCATCCAGAGAATGGTCTGCAGGTCGCGCAGGCCGCCCGGCGATTCCTTGCAGTTGGGTTCGAGCGCGTACGGCGTGTTGTCGAACTTCTGGTGGCGGTGCCGCATTTCCTGCGACTTGGCCACGAAGAAAGCCTGCGGATCGATGGCGCGGGTGAAGCGGCGGCGGAAGCCGACAAAGAGCTTCTTGTTGCCCGCGATCAGCCGTGCCTCGAGCAGCGAGGTCTGCACGGTGACGTCTTTTTCGGCCTCGGCCAGGCATTCTTCGACCGTGCGCACGCTCGAACCAATTTCAAGCCCCGCGTCCCAGCAATGCCCGATGAAGGCCTCGATGCGCGCCGGATCGATTTCGCTGGCATGGCCCTCGGGCGGCAGCAGCAACAGCACGTCGACGTCGGAATACGGAAACAGCTCGCCACGGCCAAAGCCGCCCACGGCCGCCAGCGCGAGCGAATCGCCAAAGTCGGCCTCGCGCCAAAGCGCGCACAAGGTCTGGTCGGCCAGCGCCGATAGCTGCCGCAGCACCGTATGCACGCTGCGCGTGGGTGCGCGTGCAAAACGCAGAGTTTCGAAGAGCGCGAGCTTCTTTGCGCGATAGGCTTCGCGCAGCGTTGCCACGTCGATCTTGGCTGGTTCGATCACGGCTTTGTCCGGGGCCGTGCGCCGCTTGCACGGCTCACGTTTTCGTGGAGGTGACGAAGGAGGGCAGGGGCGGGCTGCCTTCAGACAGCGTGAGCACCTCGTAGCCCGTTTCGGTGACCAGCACCGTGTGCTCCCATTGCGCCGAGAGCGAATGGTCGCGCGTGACGATGGTCCAGCCGTCGTATTGGCCGCCCTTGAAGTCTTCCTTCACGTCGCGCTTGCCGGCATTGATCATCGGTTCGATGGTGAAGATCATGCCGGGCTTGAGTTCTTCGAGCGTGCCCGGGCGGCCGTAGTGCAGCACCTGCGGTTCTTCGTGGAAACGCTGGCCCACGCCGTGGCCGCAGAACTCGCGCACGACGGAAAAACCGTGGCCTTCGGCAAATTTCTGGATGGCGTAGCCGATGTCGCCCAGGTGGGCGCCCGGGCGCACTTGCAGAATGCCGTGCCACATGGCTTCGAAGGTGATGCTGCACAGCCGCTTGGCCGCAATGGAAGCGTCGCCGATGATGTACATGCGGCTGTTGTCGCCAAACCAGCCGTCCTTCACCACCGTGACGTCGACGTTCATGATGTCGCCCTTCTTCAAGGGCTTGTCATTCGGAATGCCGTGGCAGACCACGTGGTTGACCGAGGTGCAGAGAGACTTCGGAAAGGGCACGCTGCTGGCGCCCATGTAGCCCACCGTGGCCGAGGTGGTGCCCTGCTTGACCATGTATTCGGCGGCGAGCCGGTCGATTTCGTTCGTGGTGATGCCCGGCTTGATGAACGGCGTGAGGTAGTCCAGCACCTCGGAGGCCAGGCGGCAGGCGACGCGCATGGCTGCGATGCCCGCTGCGTCTTTGTAGGTAATGCTCATCCCGGAATTATCCCATTCAGCAAGCTAAAATTCCGGGTTAACGCGGATGACCCCAGTCAGCGGTCTTCCGCCTCGATTCTTTGATTCCCAACGCGGCCCCAAGGCCCCATCGACCGTGACGCAGCCCGCATCCCAAGCCCTTCCTGTCGTAACCATGTTCGAGGGCGGCAGCGCACTCAGCGATTTCCGCGCGCGGCAGCTGCTGCCCAAGCTGCAGGCCGTCGAGCCGCGCATCGAGGGCATTTCAGCCCGCTTCGTGCACCTGGTGGTCACCGACGCGGCGCTGAGCGCTGCCGAGCACGACCGCTTTGCCGCGCTGCTGACCTACGGCGAGCCCTTCGAGGCACCGGCCAAGGCAGCCACCTCGGTGGTCGTCACGCCCCGCCTGGGCACCGTGTCGCCCTGGGCCTCCAAGGCCACCGACATCGCCCACAACTGCGGCCTTGCGCTGCGCCGGGTCGAGCGCGTGACGCAATACCACCTGAAGCTCAAGGCCCCGCTGATCGGCAAGGCGCCCGTGCTGGAAGGCGACACGCTCGCCGCCGTGGCAGGCCCGCTGCACGACCGCATGACCGAATCGGTGCTTGCCACCGTCGAGCAGGCCGCGAGCCTCTTCAGCGAACTGCCGGCCCAGCCGATGGCGCTGGTTGACGTGCAGGGCGGCGGCCGTGCCGCGCTGGTGGCGGCCAACACGGGTTTTGGCCTGGCGCTGGCCGAAGACGAGATCGACTACCTGGTCGATGCCTTCACCCGGCTCGGGCGCAATCCGAGCGACGTCGAACTGATGATGTTCGCGCAGGCCAACAGCGAGCACTGCCGCCACAAGATCTTCAATGCCCAGTTCACCATCGACGGCAAGGCACAGCCCCAAAGCCTGTTCTCGATGATTCGCCACACCGAAAAGCAGAACCCGCAGCACACGGTGGTTGCCTACGCGGACAACGCCTCGGTCATGGAGGGCACGACCGTCGAGCGCTTCATCCCGGCTTCGGGTTCGCAGGGCTATCAAAAAGATAGCGCGCTGAGCCATGTGCTGATGAAGGTCGAGACGCACAACCATCCGACCGCCATCTCGCCGTTCCCCGGCGCCTCCACCGGTGCCGGCGGCGAGATCCGCGACGAAGGCGCCACCGGCCGCGGCTCCAAGCCCAAGGCGGGCTTGACCGGCTTCACGGTATCGAAGCTCTGGCCCGAAGAGGGCCACTACGGCAAGCCCGAGCACATTGCCAGCCCGCTGCAGATCATGACCGAGGGCCCGCTGGGCGGCGCCGCGTTCAACAACGAATTCGGCCGGCCCAACCTGCTGGGCTACTTCCGCGAATACGAGCAAACGGTGGCGAGCGACATCGATACCGTGCAGCGCGGCTATCACAAGCCCATCATGATCGCGGGCGGCCTTGGCAGCATCGACGCCACGCAAACCAAGAAGATCCAGTTCCCGGCCGGCTCGCTGCTCATTCAGCTCGGCGGCCCCGGCATGCGCATCGGCATGGGCGGCAGCGCTGCGAGTTCGATGGCGACCGGCGCCAACGCAGCCGAGCTCGACTTCGACTCGGTGCAGCGCGGCAACCCCGAAATCGAACGCCGTGCGCAAGAGGTCATCAACCACTGCTGGCAGCAGGGCGCGGCCAACCCGATTCTCGCGATCCACGACGTGGGCGCAGGCGGCCTGAGCAACGCCTTTCCTGAGCTGACCAACGACGCCGGCCGCGGCGCGCGCTTCGATCTGCGCGCGGTGCCGCTCGAAGAATCGGGCATGGCGCCCAAGGAAATCTGGTGCAACGAAAGCCAGGAGCGCTACGTGCTGGCCATCGCGCCGGAATCGCTCGAGCAGTTCAAGGCTTTCTGCGAGCGCGAACGCTGCCCGTTCTCGGTGGTGGGCGTGGCAACCGAAGAGCGCCAACTGCTGGTGGCCGACGAAGGCGCCGCGGTACAGCCGGTCGACATGCCCATGGACGTGCTGCTCGGCAAGCCGCCCAAGATGCATCGCGACGTGAAGACCGTCGCGCGCAGCTTCAAGCCGCTCGACCTGACCGGCGTCGATCTGCAGAAGGCTGCGATCGACGTGCTCTCGCACCCGACCGTCGCCTCCAAGCGCTTCCTGATCACCATCGGCGACCGCACCGTGGGCGGCCTGAGCCATCGCGACCAGATGGTCGGCCCGTGGCAGGTGCCCGTGGCCGATTGCGCCGTGACGCTGGCGGACTACAAGGGCTTTGCGGGCGAAGCCATGAGCATGGGCGAACGCACGCCGCTGGCCGCGCTCGACGCACCGGCCTCGGGCCGCATGGCGGTGGCAGAAGCCATTACCAACCTGCTGGCCGCGCCCATCGAACTCTCGCGCGTGAAGCTCTCGGCCAACTGGATGGCGGCCTGCGGCGAGCCAGGCGAAGACGCCGCGCTGTATGAAACCGTCAAGGCCGTGGGCCTGGAGCTGTGCCCGGCACTGGGTGTGTCGATTCCGGTCGGCAAGGATTCGCTGTCGATGCGCACGCAATGGAACGACGATGGCGAAGCCAAGAAGGTCACTTCTCCCGTCAGCCTGATCGTGACCGCGTTCGCAACGCTGGCCGACGTGCGCGGCACGCTCACGCCCCAACTCGATGCGCAAGAGGCCGACACCACGCTCGTGCTCGTCGACCTGGGCCGCGGCCAGCACCGCATGGCCGGCAGCATCCTCGCGCAAACGCTCGGCCAGAGCGGCGACACCGTGCCCGATCTCGACGATCCGGCCCAGCTCGTGGCGCTGGTGAATGCCGTGAACGCACTGCGCGCCGACGGCAAGATCCTCGCCATGCACGACCGCAGCGATGGCGGCCTGTTCGCCACCGCCTGCGAAATGGCCTTTGCCGGCCATGTGGGCGTGGCGCTCAATGTCGACATGCTGGTCACCGAAGGCGACGGCATTTCCGACAGCCGCATGGAAACCGGCGACGCCAAGAACTGGGCGCAGCAGGTCAGCGCGCGGCGTGAGGAGCTCACGCTCAAGGCGCTGTTCAACGAAGAACTCGGCATGCTGCTGCAGGTGCGCACGGCCGAGCGCAACGACGTGATGCAGGTGCTGCGCGCCCATGGCCTCAGCGCGCACAGCCACTTCGTCGGCAAGACGCGTCCGGCCAGTTCGACCATGGAGGCGGGCAAAGGCAAGATCGAAGTCTGGCGCGATGCCAAGTCGGTGTTCAGCGCCAGCCTGCACGACCTGCACCAGGTGTGGGACTCCGTCAGCTGGAAGATCGCCCGCGAGCGCGACAACCCCGCCTGCGCCGATGCCGAGCACGCCGCAGCCGGAGAGCCTTCAGACCCCGGCATGCACGTATTTCTCCCTCTGCCTCCGGGTGAGGGCAGCAGCCTCAACGCCCCCGCCATCCTTCAGCACCGCCCCAAGGTCGCCATCCTGCGCGAGCAGGGCGTCAACTCGCATGTCGAAATGGCCTACGCCTTCACCGAGGCGGGTTTCGAGGCCTACGACGTCCACATGACCGACCTGCAGACAGGCAGGGCGGACCTCGCCAACTTCAAGGGCGTGGTCGCGTGCGGCGGCTTCAGCTACGGCGACACCCTGGGCGCGGGCATCGGCTGGGCGCGCAGCATCACCTTCAATCCGAAGCTCGCCGAACAGTTCAAGTCCTTCTTCGGCCGCGAAGACACCTTTGGCCTCGGCGTGTGCAACGGCTGCCAGATGTTCGCCGAGCTGGCCGACATCATCCCGGGCGCCGAAGCCTGGCCGCGCTTCACTACCAACCAGAGCGAACGCTTCGAAGCGCGCCTGTCGATGGTCGAGGTGCTCGAGTCTCCCAGCATCTTCTTCGCGGGCATGGCCGGCAGCCGCCTGCCGATTGCCGTGGCGCACGGTGAGGGCTATGCCAACTTCAAGCACCGCGGCGATGCCGCCAAGGCCATTGCGGCCATGCGCTTCGTGGACAACCACGGCAAGCCTACCGAGCAATACCCGTTCAACCCGAACGGCAGCGCGGGCGGCCTGACCTCGGTGACCACGCCGGATGGCCGTTTTACCGCCGTGATGCCGCACCCGGAACGCGTGTTCCGCAACATCCAGATGAGCTGGACGCCGGGCGACCGGAGCGAGCTCAGCCCCTGGATGCAGATCTGGCGCAACGCGCGCAAGTGGGTGGGGTGATCGGTCGGCGCGGCCACAGTCAGGCCGTGCAGGCGGCCTGAATGGGGTCAAAAGAAATGCCCTCCAGACCTGGTCTGGAGGGCATTTTTCCTGGGGAATGGCGCCTGAAGCGCTGCCGGTCAGCGCTGGCTGTTCAGCATCGACACCTTGAACGACAGCACATGCGTCCTTGCCGCTTCGGCCGCCGCTTCGGCATCGCGCCGCTGCAGCGCAGCGACGATGGTGCGGTGCTCCTCGATCACCTCCGCCAGATGTCCCTCGGCAGCCAGTGAAATCGCCCAGAAGCGCTGCGAGCGGGCATGCAGCACGCTCAGGATGTCCTGCAGCATCGCGTTGCGCGCCGCCGCCGCAATTTTTTCGTGGAAGAGCCGGTCGAGGTTCATGACCGACATTGCATCGCGCCGCTGCGCTGCGGCCTCGAACTGCTCGGCGATGGCCTGCAGTTCGGCCAACTCAGCCTCCGTGATGGCCGCCGCGGCCAGGCGCATGCACAGCACTTCGTTCACCAGCCGGACCTCGATGAGTTCCAGCGCGTCGTTGATCGACAGCGGCGAGGCCATCGCGCCCTTGCGCGGAATGATGTGGACCAGGCCCTCGGCCGACAGGCGGTGCAGCGCCTGGTTGACCGGCGTGCGGCCCACGCCCAGCCGCTCCATCACCTGGGCGGTGTTCAGGTACTCCCCGGGCTTGTAGGCCAGGGTCACCAGGGCTTCCTTCAGGCGCAGGTAGGCGGTCTCGTTCAGGGAAATGGCTGCTTCGGGCCGCCGGGCGGGGCTTTTGCGGGCGGGCGTGGCTGCTTTCATCGGCGCGCGGTGGTCATGGTTGGGGTTGCTGATGGTACCCGCGGCAAATCTCTTTGAAGTTTTTGTGAACTCACTGTAATATCATTGTGAAATTTCACTGAAACTTCAACAAGGCCACATGAAACTGTCTTTCGAACTTCCCGAGGGAAGCGCCCCGCGAACGCTCGACTTCGAAGCCCGGCACCTCGTCGTCGCCGGTTGGACCGGGCGCGACACCGCCGCCATCGAGCACCATATCGAGGAACTCGCCGAACTCGGCGTGCCGGCGCCCAGCGCCGTGCCGCTCTTCTACCGGGTCGCCACCCAGCAACTGAGCCAGGCCGACGCGGTGCAGGTGGTCGGGGCCGACACCTCAGGCGAGGTCGAGCCGCTGCTGTTCCTGCACGAGGGCGAGTTCTTCGTTTCGATCGGCTCGGACCACACCGACCGCGCCCTCGAAGCGCACAGCGTGGCGCTCTCCAAGCAGATCTGCGCCAAGCCGGTGGCTCGCAGTGCCTGGCGGCTGGCGGACGTGCAAGACCGCTGGGACACGCTGGTGCTGCGTTCGTGGATCGAGGAGGGCGGCGAATGGCGCCTGTACCAGGAAGGCACGCTGGCCGCGTTGCGCCCCCCGGCCGATCTGCTGGCGCGCTGCGCAGCGGCCGATGGCGAGCCGTCGGACGGCTTCGCGATGACCTGCGGCACCGTCGGCGCCATCGGCGGCATTCGTCCGGCCGCGCGTTTTCGCATGGAGCTGGTGGACGGGCACACTGGCCGCCGCATCGCGCACGAGTACCGCGCGGTTTCGCTGCCGGTCGTCGCCTGACACGCAAGGGACCGCACATGCCTGCCGCGATCTCCCTCGAAGTGGCCCGCGCCGAACTGGCCGCGGGCAGCATCACCTCCGCCGAGCTGACTGCATCGGCGCTGCAACGCATCGCCGACCCTTCCGGTGAGGGCGCGCGCACCTTCACCCGTGTGCTGGCAGACCGCGCCCAGCACCTGGCGCGCGCCTCCGACAGCCTGCGCAAAGCCGGCTTCATGCGCTCGCCGCTCGAAGGCCTGCCGGTGTCGGTGAAGGACTTGTTCGACGTGGCCGGCGAAACAACGACCGCCGGCTCCGTCGTGCTGCGCGATACGCCACCCGCCGCGCATGACGCCGAGGCCGTGCAGCGCCTGCTTTCGGCGGGTGCGGTGGTGGTCGGCAAGACCAACATGACGGAGTTCGCGTACTCCGGCCTTGGCCTCAACCCGCACTACGGGACGCCGGCCAATCCGTGGCAGCGCGGCGAACGGCGCATTCCCGGCGGCTCGTCTTCGGGCGCGGCCGTGGCTGTGGCCGACGGCATGTGCGTTGCGAGCGTAGGCAGCGACACCGGTGGCTCGGCACGCATTCCGGCGGCGCTGTGCGGCATCACCGGCTTCAAGCCGACGGCGCGGCGCATGCCGGGTACCGGGCTCGTGCCGCTGTCGCACAGCCTCGACGCGGTGGGCGTGATGGCCCTCGACGTGGCCGGCTGCGCGGCAATGGATGCGGTGCTGTCCGGTGTGTCAGGTGCGTCTGAAATGCCCCGACCGCAGCGCCTGCGGCAAGCGCGCTTCGCGGTGCCGACCACCTTGGTGCAGGACGGCATGGACGCACACGTCGCTGCAACGTTCCAAAGAGCGCTGCAGTGCCTCTCGGCCGCCGGCGCACAGCTGGTCGAGCTGGCGGTGCCCGAGTTCGACGAGCTCGCCGCCATCAATGCCGCGGGCGGCTTCAGCGCCGCCGAGTCATGGGCGTGGCACGCCGAGCTGATCGAACGCAGCGGCAGCGGCTACGACCCGCGCGTGATCAGCCGCATCCTGCGCGGCAAGGACTTCACGGCGCGGGCCTACCTCACGCTGCAGGCGCAGCGGGCCGACTGGCAGCACCGCGTAGCCGCGCGCCTGGGCGAATTCGATGGCTGGCTCATGCCGACCGTGCCGCTCGTGGCACCGCGCATCGAAGCCCTCGAAGCCGACGAGGCGCAGTACTTCACCGCCAACGCCGCGATGCTGCGCAACCCCTCCATCGTCAACTTCATGGACGGCTGCGCCATCTCCTTGCCCTGCCACGCGGCCGGCGAAGCGCCCGTAGGCCTGAGCCTTGCAGGCCTGCCGATGCGCGATGCCGCATTGCTCGCCTGGGCCACCGACATCGAACGCGCCCTGCGCGCCACCGCCGATTGACCCATCTGCCAACCCTCAAGAAACCCCGGAGAACTCCATGAACAAGCGTTTTCGTTTCCCGTTCGGCTCATTCGTCTCGTTCGCGTGCCTTGCCGCCGGCCTGGCGGGCATCGTGCCTGCGGCCCATGCGCAGGACGCCTATCCGTCCAAGTCGATCCGCATGGTGGTGCCGTTCCCGCCGGGCGGCAGCATCGACATGACGGCGCGCCTGGTTGGCCAGAAGCTCTCGACGGCCCTGGGCCAGCCCGTGCTGGTGGACAACCGTCCCGGCGCCAGCGGAAACATCGGCATGGACTACGTCGCCAAGGCACCCAAGGACGGCTACACCCTGCTGATGGTGCACACCGGCCTGGCCTCCAACGCCCACATGTTCGCCAAGCTGCCCTACGACCCGATCAAGGACCTGGCGCCCGTAATCCGCGTGGCCGACCAGCCCAACGTGCTCATCATGAATCCCAAGTGGTCGTTCAAGAATGTCAGCGAGCTGGTGGCCTACGCCAAGGCCAACCCCGGCAAGCTCAGCGTCGGCACCTCGGGCGTGGGCGGCCCGCAGGACGTGGCCGCGCGCCGCTTCATGCGCATGACCGGCACCGATCTGCTCAACGTCGCCTACAAGGGCGGGGCGCCCGCACTGTCCGACCTGATCGGCGGCCAGATCGACCTGATGTTCGAAACCTCGCCGACCGCGGTGCCCTATGCCAAGAGCGGCAAGCTGAAGGCGCTGGCGGTGACGGGCGACAAGCGCGTTCCGACCTTGCCCGAGGTGCCGACGGTGGCCGAGTCCGGCGTGCCGGGCTACAGGTTCATGGGCTGGGTCGGCCTGGTGGCGCCGGCCGGAACCCCGGCACCGATCATCGCCAAGCTCAACGAGCAAGTGCAGGCGCTGCTCAAGAATGCCGACACGCAGAAGCAGCTCGCCGACCTCAGTCTCGAAGTCATCGGTGGCTCGGCGCCGGACTTCACGGGCTTCGTGCGCAAGGAGTCGGACGACTACGCCCGGTTCGTGAAAGACTTCGACATCACGCCGCAATAAAAAAAGCCCCGCGACCGCGGGGCTTTTTTCTGATGCAATGGCCGCAGGCTTACTCGACCTTGGCCTTCGCACGCAGCTCTTCCTGGTACTTCTGCAGGCGTTGCTGCTGCAGCTGCTGCGTGATTTGCGGCTGCACTTCTTCCATCTTCGGCAGTTGTGCCTGGCGGATGTCGTCCACGCGGATGATGTGGTAGCCGAACTGCGTCTTGACGGGCGTTGCGGTGGTTTCGCCCTTCTTGAGCTTGATCATCGCTTCGGAGAACTCGGGCACGAAGCTGGAGGGGTTGGCCCAGTCGAGGTCGCCGCCGTTGGCGCCCGAACCCGGGTCCTTGCTCTGCTTCTTGGCGATGTCTTCGAACTTGGCGCCCTTCTTCAGGTCGGCCATGATCTTCTTGGCCTGGTCTTCGGTCTCGACCAGGATGTGGCGGGCCTTGAATTCCTTGCCGCCATTGGCCGCCACGAACTTGTCGTATTCGGCCTTGATGTCGGCTTCCGACACGGCGTTGGTCTTGCGGTAGTTTTCGAACAGCGCGCGGATCAGGATGGCCTGGCGTGCGAGCTCGAGCTGGTTCCGGTAGTCATCGGTCGCGTCCAGACCTTGCTTCTGCGCTTCTTGCATGAACACCTCGCGCGCGACGATTTCTTCGCGCAGCTGGCCTTGCATTTCCGGCGTGACGGGCCGGCCGGCGGCCGCCAGTTGCTGCGCCAGCACGTCCATGCGCGCCTTGGGCACGGGCTTGCCGTTGACGATGGCTGCGTTCTGCGCCACTGCCGCCAGGGGAATCGCACCGAGCAGCGCTGCGGCCGCAACGGCCGTCAAGATTTGTTTTTTCATGGAATGAATATCAGGCTGGATGGGAAAATGCGCGTGTAGAAAAAAAGCGCGTGGAAAAAGCGGGAAAGACGAAAGAACCAAAAGGGAAATGAGGAGGGCGGAGCCGCCGCGGCGAAAGCCGCGTGGCATTTGATCGACCCGGTGATCGATCGAACGACTCAGAGCACCTCGATGGCGATGGCGTGCAGACCCTGCGCGATAAAAACTTGGAGGGCATCATACACAAGGCGATGGCGCGCCACGCGGGGCTTCCCTTCGAACAGTGGGGAGGCAATGCGAACCCGGAAGTGGGTGCCGTAGCCCTCTGCGTTGGCGCCCGCATGGCCGGCGTGGGCGCTGCTCTCGTCGATCACCTCCAGCGTGGTGGGCTGCAGCTTCTGGCGCAGCACCGCCTCGAGGGCCTCTGCCGTCGGCAGCGGGTGGGTCGCGGCGGCGCTCATGCCGTGGGCTCGTCGCTCTTGAGGTGCGGCGAGATATACAGGCCCTGCGCCACCAGGAAGACGATGGGGAACACATAGCCCCAAAGCTTGAAGTTGACCCAGGCCTCGGTGGTGAAGTACGCCGCCACGTAGGCATTGATGAGGGCCATGAAAAGGCAGTAGCCGATCCACGCCACGTTCAGGCGGCTCCAGATGCGGTCGGGCAGCTGCAGCTGCGAGCCCAGCAGCATTTTCAGGAAGTTCTTCTTCAGCGCCCAGAGCGCCACCGCCAGCGCCACGGCCATTGCGCCGTAGAGCACCGTGGGCTTCCACTTGATGAAGCGGTCGTCATGCAGCACCAGCGTGAGCGTGCCGAACAGCAGGATCAGCACCAGCGTGGCCTTCTGCATGGCCTGCAGCTTGCGCTCGGTGGCATAGATGATGCCCATCTGCACCACGGTGGCGCCCATGAGCACGGCGGTGGCGGTGTAGATGTCGCCCAGCTTGTAGGCGCCGAAGAACAGCAGGATCGGAAAGAAGTCGAGGAGCAGTTTCATGCGCTGGGCGGGAGCCTGTGGTGGTTTGTTCGGTTATTTCTTCTGGAAATCGAGCGAAGCCGAGTTCATGCAGTAGCGCAAGCCGGTTTCGGTCGGGCCGTCGGGGAACACGTGGCCCAGGTGGGCGCCGCAATTCGCGCAGACGTTTTCGGTGCGCACCATGCCGTGCGAACGGTCGACGATGTTCTTGATGGCGCCCGGCACGGCTTCTTCCGAGAAACTGGGCCAGCCGCAACCGGCGTCGAACTTGGTCGACGCCTCGAACAGCTTGGCGCCGCAGCAGATGCAGTGGTAGGTGCCGTCTTCCCAGTGCGCCTCGTACTTGCCGGTGAAGGGGCGCTCGGTGGCCGCGTGGCGCGTCACTTCGAAGGCCGCGGGCTCCGCGCCTTTTTCAGCGAGCAGTGCTTTCCATTCGGCATCGGTTTTCTGGATGGGTGCGGTCATGATGAGCAGCTGATTTCGATCGTGGAGGCCCAGTCGGGCGGGAAGCCGGCGTAAGCGTCGGCACCGGGATGTTCTTCAAATGGGGTTTCGAGCAGGTTCAGCAAGGTTGCCACATCCGAGAAGTCCTTCTGCGCAGCCGCTTCGATGGCTTGCTGGCCCAGGTGGTTCCGCAGCACGAATCTGGCGTTGGATTTGAGCATCAAATCGGCAGCTTCCGAGCGTTGGCCCGTCGATGGCGTCTTTGCATGCCGCTCCGAAAACGATAGCAACCACGCATCGAAGCCGGCGCGGTCCAGGAAGAGGTCGCGCACAGGTTCGGCATTGCCGTCCGCCATGTGCTGCGAAAGGCGGCGCCAGAAGATTGTGTAGTCGACCTTTTCGGCGGCCAGGAGCTTCAGCACGCCCTCGATGAGCGCACGGTCGCCATCGGCCGAATCGGCGAGCCCGAGCTTGGCACGCATGCGGCCTTCGAACTCGCGCGGGAACACCGTCTTGTAAGACTCCAGCGCGGCCACGGCAACCTCCTGGTCGGCGATCAGCGGCAGCAGCGCCTGCGCCAGGCAGAACAGGTTCCAGTAGGCCACGTTGGGCTGCTGGTTGAAGGCGTAGCGCCCGCTGGTGTCGCTGTGGTTGCAGATATGGCGCGGATCGAAGCCGTCCAGAAACTGGAACGGCCCATAGTCGATGGTGAGCCCCAGGATGCTCATGTTGTCGGTGTTCATCACGCCATGGCAAAAGCCGACGGCCTGCCACTGCGCCAGCAGCGCGGCGGTGCGCTCGCTCACGGCTTCCAGGAAAGCCGCGTAGGCATTGCCGCCGAAGCGGTCGGTCGTGCGGCACGCCGGGTAGTAGCGGTCGATGACGTAGTCGGCCAGCGCACGCAGTTCAGCATCGCGCTGGTTGGCCGCAAAGTGTTCGAAGTGGCCGAAGCGGATGAAGCTGGGTGCCACCCGGGTCACGACGGCCGCGCTCTCGGGCTCTTCGCGGTACACGCGCGCGTCGGAGCCGGTGACGCACAAGGCGCGCGTCGTGGGAATGCCAAGGCCGTGCATTGCCTCGCTGCAAAGGAATTCGCGGATGCTGGAGCGCAGCACGGCGCGGCCGTCGCCGCCGCGCGAGTAGGGCGTGCGGCCCGCGCCCTTGAGTTGCACTTCCAGGCCGCCCTCGGTTTCGCCGAGCATGATCGCGCGGCCATCGCCAAGCTGCCCGGCCCACACGCCGAATTGGTGGCCGCTGTACACGGTGGCGAAAGGCTGGGTGCCGGCGACGGGCAGGCTGCCGGTCAGGGCCGCCAGCGTGCTGTCCGATTGCCGCCAATCGGCGGGCAAACCCAGCAAGCCGGCCACCGCGTCGCTGTGGCCGACCCAGTAGGGATCGGGCAGCGGCGTCGGCCGCAGGTCGGTAAGAAAGGCGGGGCCCAGTGCCCGGAACCCGGGTTTCCAGCGCACCCCCAGGTCGGCGGCGGCCGTGTCTTCAGCAAGCAAGCTCATGCCCGGATTGTCCGGCAGAGCATGAGACCCCTTGCGGCGCGGGCCATCGGCAAACGCGAATCCGCTCAAGCCTCCTCAGTGGGCAAGCGCCGGCGTGTCCCAGATGCGCGCCCGGTACTGGGCGGGCGGCAGCCCGAACCAGCGTTTGCAGGCGCGAAAGAAGTTGCTGCTGTCGACAAAGCCGAGCATGTCGGCCACGTCGGTGAGCGTGTGGCGGTCTTCGGCCAGGTACTGCTGCGCCAGCTCGCGGCGGGTGCGGTCGAGCAGCGCCTGGAAAGACACCGACTCTTCCTGCAGCCGCCGCTGCAGCGTGCGCTCCGCCAGCCCAAGGCCGGCGGCCACGTCCTGCCGGCGCGGCTCGCCATGGGGCAGGCGGCGCGCGATTTCGGCGCACACCAGGGTGCTGGTGGTGGTCTGGCCCAGCAGGTTCAGCTGCTCGTCCAGCAAGTGCTCCTGCATCTCGCCCAGGGTGGGGTGGTAGGTGGGCAGCGGCATGGACAAGTCGGCCGTCGACAGCAGCAGGCGGTTGGCCGGCGCGTTGTAGCGAATCGGGCAGCCGAAGGCCTCGCGGTGCAGGCGGTCATCGGCCGGTGGCGGGTAGACGAACTCGAGGGCCAACGGCTGCAGCTCGCGCCGGGTGAGCCACTGGCACTGCATGAAAACGGTGAGCAGTGCGTACTCGACGCGCTGGCGCGGAATCGGCAGGCTGCCGCCGGTGTGCTCCATCACCATCCAGGCGCCGCGTGCCTCCGGCTGCATCGAGAAGGCGGTTGCGTCCGAAATCACGGCCATGTAGCGCGTGAGCCGGTTGAGCGCCTCGCTCAGATCGGCGCTGCACGACATGGCGTGGCCCACCGTGCCGAGCTTGCTGTGCGTCGCGGCAAGGTCGCGGTGCAGGCCCAGCGTGGGCTTGCCGGCACGCGCCACGGCCAGCTGCCACAGCACGGAGACTTCGTCGACCGGGATGCGCGCGTTCTGCCGGTGCAGGGAATCCGGGTCGAAGCCGGCTTCGCGCAGCAGCGAGACCACGTCCAGCCCTTCGGCCGCAAACATCGAGAGCACGCCTTCGAGCCACGCGGCCGAGCTGGTTCGAAGTTCCGGCTGCGCTGCGCACCCCGGCCGGCGTTGCGGGCGGCGCTGGGCATGCGGCATGGAGGCTCCTGAAGTCATTGAATTGGCTCGCTTGCGATAGCGGGGAAAACGCAGCCGGTTCCTAGAATTTTCTGGCGGATCCAGCCCGGCGGAGTATGGCGGGCGGACACCGATGGAGTCATTCCGATTAACCCGGTGTGGAGACAAACAATGAACACGGCAGAGACAACGGAAGTCCGGGGCGCAACCCTGCACAACGCGGCAAGAACCGCCGCGCAAGCGGTAGCGATCACAGCCTGCATCGCGCTTTCCGCTTGCGGCGGCGGCTCCGGCGGCGGTTTCTCGTTCACCCCGACCGCTCCCGCAGCGCCGCCGCCTCCACCCGCCGATGGGCCCATGGTGCGCACGACCACCGCCGGCAAGATCGAGGGCGTGGATGACAGCGCTCGCACGGGCACCTGGTTCTGGAAGGGCATTCCGTTCGCCCAGCCGCCGGTCGGCGCGCTGCGCTGGCGCGCGCCGGTCGAGCCCGAAGCCTGGAGCGGCATCCGCCCGGCCACGCAATTCGGCAATTCGTGCCTGCAGATCGGCCGGCTCTTCAGCCCTGGCACCAACAACACCTTCGACGCGACTGTCGGCACCAACCTGGGCAAGCCGGTCGGCAGCGAAGACTGCCTGTTCGTCAATATCTGGCGCCCGGCCACCGAAGAGAAGAACCTGCCCGTGCTGCTGTTTGTGCACGGCGGCAGCAACATCTCGGGCTACACGGCCGATCCCCTGTACGACGGCGCGGCGCTGGCGAAGGCCGCCAACGCAGTGGTCATCACCACCAGCTACCGCCTGGGCATTCTGGGTTTCATCAACATGCCGCAGCTGCGCCCGGGCGGCACGGCGGGCGACGATTCGGGCAACTTTGCGCTGCTCGACATCATGGCGGCGCTGCGCTTCATCCGGAGCAACGCCGCGAGCTTCGGCGGCGACGCGGCCAACGTCACGCTTTCGGGCGAGTCGGCCGGCGCCACCAACCTGCTGGCGGTCATGACCTCGCCCATGGCCAAGGGGCTGTTCCACAAGGCCTTCGAGATGAGCGGCGGCATTTCGCTTGCGAGCAACTTGCCGCCCGGTACGCTCCCCACGCTGGCCCCGGCGTCGGCCTCGCTCGCGCAGGGCCAGGCGATCCTGGAGAGACTGCTCGTTGCCGACGGCACCGTGGCTGATGCCGCCGCGGCCAAGACCTACATCGCCACCCGCACGCCGGCGCAAATTGCCGACTACATGAGGGCGCAGGAGGGCGGGGCACTGCTCACCAAGGTGGTTGCCGCCGGGCTGGGCTCGGTCGCCCCCATTCCGGACGGCACGGTGCTGCCGGTCGATCCGATCGGCGCCATTGCGGCCGACCAGTACAACAAGGTGCCCATGCTCGCGGGCAATACGCGCGACGAGGGCAAGCTCTTCGCCTCGCTGCTGGGCACCATCGGCTTTCCGAAGCCGGGCTGGATCGTGACCGATGCGCAGCGCTTCTCGATGATGTTCAGTTTCGACCCCGACGCGCCGTCCGCGCTCACCGTGGCCGACATCATCGATGCGTCCTACCTTCCGGTAGACAGGCCGGGCACGGGCTACAACGCGGCCACCGACGTCATCACCCAAGGGCTTTTCGGCGCGAGCCGAGACAACCTGCTCAACACGATGAAGACGCGCCAGCCGAACATCTGGCACTACCGCCTCGACTGGGCGCAGGAGGCACCGCCGTGGAACGACGTGTACGGCGCGGCGCACGCATTTGACCTGCCGTTCGTCTTCGGCAACTTCAGCGGCTCGCTGCTCAGCAGCGTGATGGGCGGCAAGGCCAACCAGCCAGGCCGGCTCGCGCTTTCCAGCGCCGTGATGGCGAGCGTGGGTGCCTTCCTACGCAAGGGCGATCCGAACACGCCCGAACTTGGCGTCACCTGGGGGACATGGCCTTCGCAGCTGTTGCTCGACGCAACGCCCACGGCCGCCAGAATCACGCCGGTGAACGCACCTTGATGAGGCGCTTCGTTCCATTCAGCAGTGCGGGTTTGTGTCATTGTGGAAGCGGCCGAAGCTTGCGTGAATCTGTGCTTTGCAAGCTTTCATGAAGTCATTTCCTTTAGGAGTCCGTAGATGCTGGGTTTGATGCAAGACCAACCGCTTTTGATCTCGTCGCTGATCGAGTTCGTCGAGCGCCACAACGGCGATGGCGAGATCGTCTCGCGCCGGGTAGAGGGCGACATCCACCGCACGACGTGGGGCGGCATCGCATCGCGTGCGCGGCAGGTGGCCAACGCGCTGGACGGCGAGCAGCTGCTGTTCAGCGACCGCATCGCCACGCTGGCCTGGAACGGCTACCGCCACCTGGAGCTGTACTACGGGGTGAGCGGCAGCGGCCGCGTGCTGCACACCATCAACCCGCGCCTGCACCCCGACCAGATCGCATGGATCGCCAACCACGCCGAAGACCAGATCCTGTGCTTCGACCTGAGCTTTTTGCCGCTAGTGCAGGCTGTGCATGCCAAGTGCACCACCATCCGGAAATGGATTGCACTGTGTGACGCAGACAAGCTCCCCGCAGACAGCGGCATTCCCAACCTCGTGAGCTACGAAGGCTGGATGGGCGCGCAGCCCACCGCGTACGACTGGCCCACCTTCGACGAGAACTCGGCCTCGAGCATGTGCTACACGAGCGGCACCACGGGCAACCCCAAGGCCGCGCTCTACAGCCACCGTTCGACCATGCTGCACGCCTACGCCGCGGCGCTGCCCGACGTGATGCGCCTTTCGGCGCAAGACTCCGTGCTGCCGGTGGTGCCCATGTTCCACGTCAATGCCTGGGGCATTCCGTACTCGGCCGCGCTGGTGGGCTGCAAGGTGGTGTTTCCCGGCCCGGCGCTGGACGGCAAGTCGGTGTTCGAGTTGATCGAATCCGAAGGCGTGACCTTCGCGGCCGGCGTGCCCACCGTGTGGCAGATGATGCTGGGCCACATGCAGGCCAACAGCCTGAAGTTCAGCAAGCTCAACCGCACCGTCATCGGCGGCTCGGCCTGCCCGCCGGCCATGATCACGGCGTTCCAGGAGAAGTACAACGTCGAGGTGCTGCATGCCTGGGGCATGACCGAGATGAGCCCGCTCGGCACGCTGTGCACGCTCAAGAACAAGCACCTGTCGCTGCCGCCCGATGCGCAGCTGCAAATCCGCATGAAGCAAGGCCGCGCCATCTTCGGCGTCGACATGAAGATCGTCGACGGCAATGGCAAGGAACTGCCCTGGGACGGCAAGGCCTTTGGCGACCTGCTGGTCAAGGGGCCGTGGATCGTGAAGGAATATTTCAAGGGCGAGGGCGGCGACCCGCTCATTCGCGACGAGCAGGGGCGCGGCTGGTTTCCCACCGGCGACGTTGCCACCATCGACGCCGAGGGCTACCTGCAGATCACCGACCGCAGCAAGGACGTGATCAAGTCCGGCGGCGAATGGATCAGCTCCATCGAGATCGAGAACATCGCCGTTGCGCATCCGGCCGTGGCCATGGCGGCCTGCATCGGCGTGTATCACCCCAAGTGGGACGAGCGGCCGATCATCGCGGTGGTCAAGAAGCCCAACGCGGAGGTCGCGCGCGAAGAGCTGTTGAAGTTCTACGAAGGCAAGACCGCCAAGTGGCAGGTGCCGGACGACGTGGTGTTTGTCGATGCCATTCCGATCGGTGCGACCGGAAAGATCCTGAAGACCCGGCTGCGCGAAATGCTGAAGGACTACAAGCTGCCGACCGCCTGACGCACCGCCCTGGACCCACCGCACTGTCGCGCACGCGATAGCAAGGCCGCTTCGGCGGCCTTCCTTCCGGGCAATCCCTGTGCGGCGAAGAAAAGGGCGCTTGTACGCTGGCATCCCGCTTCATACCCGCCAATCATCCAGGAGACTCTTCATGCAATTTGCCATCAAGTCCGTAGCTGCTTGCGCCATGCTGGTGAGCGCCGCGGCCGCATTCGCCCAGAAGGGCGAGACGGTCAAGATCGCCTGGCTGGACCCGCTCTCGGGGCTGATGGCCGCGGTTGGCACCAACCAGCTCAAGACCACGCAATTCCTGGCTGAAGAGTTCAACAAGAAGAATGCCTCGGGCGTGAAGTTCGAGATCATTGCCATCGACAACAAACTGAGCCCGCAGGAGACCACCGCCGCGTTGCGCTCCGCGCAGGACCAGGGCGCGCGCTACATCACCCAGGGCAACGGCTCGGGGCCGGCGCTGGCAATTATCGACGCCATCGAGAAGAACAACGCACGCAACCCGGGCAAGGAACTGCTCTACCTGAACTATGCGGCGGTCGACCCCGACCTCACCAACAGCAAGTGCAGCTACTGGCACTTTCGCCTGGACGCCGACACCTCCATGAAGATGGAGGCACTGACCACCTGGATGAAGGACCAGACCGACATCAAGAAGGTCTACATCCTTGGCCAGAACTATGCGCACGGTGTGCAGGTGTCCAAGTTCGCCAAGGAGAACCTCAAGACCAAGCGCCCCGACATCCAGATCGTGGGCGACGACCTGCATCCGCTCGCGCAGGTGCGTGACTTCTCGCCGTACATCGCCAAGATCAAGGCCTCGGGCGCGGACACCGTCATTACCGGCAACTGGGGCTCCGACCTGTCTCTGCTCATCAAGGCGGCAAACGACTCCGGCCTGGACGTCAAGTTCCTCACCTACTACGCATTCGGCACCGGCACCCCGACGGCCATGGGCGCCACCTCGGCCGGCAAGATCTACACGGTGGCCTATGGCCACTACAACATGGGCGGCGAAATCCAGAAGCTGCTCGCCGGCTACAAGAAGAAGATGAACGACGACCTGACGCAATCGTCGATCTATCACACGTTCGCGCTGCTCGATGCCGCCTTCGTGCAGACCAAGTCGACCGATCCGGTCAAGGTGGCGGCCGCGCTCGAGGGCATGAAGATCAAGAGCTTCAACGGCGAGGTCGAGATGCGCAAGGCCGACCACCAGCTGCAGCAGGGCCTCTACATCTCGCGCTGGGAGAAAGCCAGCGCCAAGTTCCCTTATGACGCCGAGAACACCGGCTACACCAATGTTCCCGTGAAGTACTACGAGTCGTATGTGGCCAGCACGCCGACGACCTGCCAGATGAAGCGCCCTTGAGCGTCTTTGTGAACGCATTTCCTACTCGTGGGTAGAAGACATCTACCCGTGGGTAGCAATTGGAGAAATGCGCTGTCGCCTGTGCGATAGAAACGGGCCTTTGCGGCCACCCCCTCCGGGCATTCCCTGAGGGGAGGGTCAGTGAACGCTTGTACGCTCGTGCAAGGCTTTTTGATTCGGTTTGACCAGGAGATATAGATCGTGAAGTTCGCTCTGAAAATCGCTACCGCAGCCATCCTTGCCGCAAGCGCCACCGGCGCCCTGGCCCAGAAGGGTGAAACCGTCAAAATCGCGTGGCTCGACCCGCTCTCGGGCCTGATGGCCGCGGTCGGCACCAACCAGCTCAAGACCTTCCAGTTCCTCGCCGAAGAATTCAACAAGAAGAACGCGGCCGGCGTGAAGTTCGAGATCATCGGCATCGACAACAAGCTCAGCCCGCAAGAAACCACCGCCGCGCTGCGCTCCGCCATGGACCAGGGCGCGCGCTACGTGGTGCAGGGCAACGGCTCGGGCCCCGCGCTCGCCATCATCGACGCGCTCGAAAAGCACAACGCCCGCAACCCGGGCAAGGAAGTGCTGTACATCAACTACGCGGCCGTCGACCCCGACCTCACCAACAGCAAGTGCAGCTACTGGCACTTCCGCCTCGATGCCGACACCTCCATGAAGATGGAAGCGCTGACCACCTTCATGAAGGACCAGCCGGACATCAAGAAGGTCTACCTCATCAACCAGAACTACTCGCACGGCCAGCAGGTGTCCAAGTTCGCAAAAGACAACCTCAAGGCCAAGCGCCCCGACGTGGAAGTGGTCGGCGACGACCTGCATCCGCTCGCGCAGGTGCGCGACTTTGCGCCGTACATCGCCAAGATCAAGGCATCGGGTGCGGACACCGTCATTACCGGCAACTGGGGCTCCGACCTGGCGCTGCTCATCAAGTCGGCCAACGACTCGGGCCTGAACGTCAAGTTCTACACCTACTACGCGGTGACCAACGGCACGCCGACCGCCATGGGCGCGGCTTCGGACGGCAAGGTCTACCAGGTGGGCTACAGCCACTACAACGCGCCGGGCCCGGTGCAGCCGCTCATGAACGAGTTCAAGAAGCGCTTCAACGACGACATGTACACCACCGACATCTACACGGTGTACGCCATGCTGAGCGAAGCCTTCGTGCGCACCAAGTCGACCGAGCCCGTCAAGGTGGCGGCCGCCATGGAAGGCATGAAGTTCAAGAGCTTCAACGGCGACGTCGAGATGCGCAAGGCCGACCACCAGCTGCAGCAGGGCCTGTGGATCACGCGCTGGCAGAAGGCCGACGCCAAGAACCCGTACAGCCCCGAAAACACCGGCTACACGCTGGCACCGGTGAAGTACTACGAGGCCTATGTATCGAGCACGCCCACGTCCTGCCAGATGAAGCGGCCCGGCGGCGCCTCGTGACCGCTTCGGTCGCCTGACCGGTCGAGGCCCGACTTCAACACTCGGGCCTCTTTCTTTTTTCACGCATCCGAAAGACCGATGAACGTCGAATTCTTCGTCATCTCGCTGCTCAACGGCGTCAGCTACGGGCTGCTGCTGTTCATGCTGAGCTCTGGCCTTACGCTGATCTTCAGCATGATGGGCGTGCTCAACTTTGCGCACGCCAGCTTCTACATGCTTGGCGCCTACATCGCCTACACGCTGTCGGGCATCATCGGCTTCTGGCCGGCGCTGTTCATTGCGCCGCTGCTGGTGGGCCTTCTGGGCGCCGCGTTCGAGCGCTACAGCCTGCGCCGGGTCCACAAGTTCGGCCACGTGCCCGAACTGCTGGTGACCTTCGGCCTCTCGTACCTCATCCTCGAAGTGGTGCAGCTCGCCTGGGGCCGCTCCACCGTGCCCTACGGCCTGCCGCCGCAACTGCAGGGGCCGCTCTTTTCGCTGTACGGCACGCAGTTTCCGAAGTCCCGCTCCTTCATCATGCTGGTGGCGGTGCTGATGCTCATCTCGGTGTGGCTGCTGCTCACGCGTACCCGCATCGGCCTGGTCATCCAGGCGGCGCTCAAGCATCCCGACATGGTCGAGGCGCTGGGCCACAACGTGCCGCGCGTGTTCATGCTGGTGTTCGGCGGCGGCGCCGCGCTCGCGGGCCTGGCGGGCGTGGTGGGCGGCAACACCTACGTGACCGAGCCGGCAATGGCCGCGTCAGTCGGCTCGATCATCTTCGTGGTGGTGGTGGTCGGCGGCATGGGGTCGCTGGCAGGGGCTTTCCTCGCGTCGCTCCTCATCGGCATCATCCAGACCTTTGCGGTGGCCATGGACCAGTCTCTGGCCACGGGCCTGCGCGCCATCGGCGTTGCCGTGACAGACCAGACCTTCGGCTACGAGCTGCTCAAGCTCACGATCTCGCAGGTTGCGCCGATCCTGCCGTACCTGTTCCTGGTGCTGATCCTCATCTTCAGGCCCAAGGGTCTTCTTGGAACCCGGGAGGACTGACGCCATGACCGCAGCAACCACATCCACTACCCAGAACGAGCAGGGCGTGCAAAGCCCGCAGAGTACGCAAAAAATGCAGTACTACCGCTTCAAGCCCTGGAACATCGGCCGCTACCTGGTCTGGACGCTTTTTGCCATCGTGCTGATCGTCTCGCCGCTCCTGTTCAAGAGCAGCCTGGCACTCACGATGCTCTCGCAGATGGGCTATCTCATCATCATCTGCCTGAGCTACAACATCCTGCTGGGGCAGGGCGGCATGCTGAGCTTCGGCCACGCGGTGTATGTCGGCCTCGGCTCGTTCCTTGCCATTCATGCCATGAACATGGGCGGCAAGGGCGGCCTGCAGATTCCGCTGGTGCTCATCCCGCTGGTGGGCGGCCTGGCCGGTATGTTCTTCGCCGTGATCTTCGGCTTTGTGACCACCAAGAAGTCGGGCACCACCTTCGCGATGATCACCATGGGCATCGGCGAGCTCGTGGCCTCCATGGCGCTGATGTTCCCGAGCTTCTTCGGCGGCGAGGGCGGCATCACCACCGACCGCGTGTACGGCCCGACCTTCTTCGGCTTCAACTTCGGTCCGCAGATCCAGGTGTACTACCTGATCGCCGCGTATTGCTTCGTTTGCACAGGGCTGATGTATGCCTTTACCGGCACGCCGCTCGGCCGCATGCTGAATGCGGTGCGCGACAACCCGGAGCGCGTGGAGTTCATCGGCTACAACACGCAGCGCGTGCGCTACTTCGCCTTCATCATCGCAGGCTTCTTCGCGGGTATTGGCGGCGGCCTGGCTTCGATCAACTTCGAGATCGTGAACGCGGCCGACAGCCTCAACGCCATCCGCTCGGGCGGCTACCTGCTGTTCACCTTCCTTGGCGGCGCGGTGTTCTTCTTCGGACCGATCATCGGTGCGGTGCTGCTGGTGTTCGCATCGATCCTGCTGTCCGAACTGTCGAAGGCCTGGCAGCTGTACTTCGGCCTGGTGTTCGTGTTCATGGTCATGTTCGCGCCCGGTGGCATCGCAAGCCTGGTAATGATGAACCTGCGCGTTGCCAAGTTCGGCAAGTTCGACCGCTTCTGGCTGCTGTACCTTGCGCTCGCCGTGGCGCTGGTGCCGGTGGTCGTCGGGGCCGCGGCGCTCATCGAAATGATCTATCACATCCAGCTGAACGCAGCGATGGGGCCCACGCTCAACTTTTTCGGCGTGGCGCTCGACACCTCGGGCGTGGGCAGCTGGCTCGGTGCCCTGGCGATCCTGGCGGTGGGCCTGGGTGCGCTGGAAGTGGCGCGGCGCCGCTTCGTGCGCGTCTGGGGGCGTGCGCAGGAAGAAATCGAAGCAGAAATCAAGCGTCGGGAGGCGGCGTAATGAGCGCGCAACATGCACTGGAACTGAAGTCGCTGCGCAAGAATTTCGGCAAGACCGAGATCATTCGCGGCGTGGACCTGGCGGTGAACGCCGGCGAGCGCGTGGCCATCATCGGCCCCAACGGGGCGGGCAAGTCGACGCTGTTCAACCTCATCAGCGGCCGCCTTGCGCCCACCAGCGGCGAGGTGCTGCTGAACGGCGAGCGCATCGACGGCAAGAAGCCCTATGAGATCAACCGGCTGGGCCTTTCGCGCAGCTTCCAGATCACCAACATCTTCCCCAAGCTGAGCGTGTTCGAGAACCTGCGCTGCGGCGTGCTGTGGAGCCTGGGCTACAAGTACACCTTCCTGCGCTTTCTCTCCAACCTGGACGATGCCAATGCGCGCACCGAAGAGCTCATCAAGCAAATCGGCCTGGAGCGCAAGCGCGACGTGCAGGCGGTGAACCTCACCTATGCCGAACAGCGCGCACTTGAAATCGGCGTGACCATTGCGGGCGGCGCCAACGTCATCTTGCTGGACGAGCCCACGGCGGGCATGAGCAAGACCGAGACCTCGCATTTCATCTCGCTCATCAAGCACGTCACCGTCGGCAAGACGCTGCTGACGGTGGAGCACGACATGGGCGTGGTCTTCGGCCTTGCCGACAAGATTGCGGTGGTGGTGTATGGCGAAGTCATTGCCTTCGACACGCCCGCTGCCGTTCGCGCCAATGCGCGCGTGCAAGAGGCTTACCTTGGCTCGGCCGTTGCCGATGCACAAAGCCAAGGCCAGGGACACTGACACATGCTGAAGCTTCACGACATTCACGCCTACTACGGCAAGAGCCATGTGCTGCATGGCGTTTCATTCGAGGTTGGCGCCGGCGAAATCGTTGCGCTGCTGGGGCGCAACGGCTCGGGCCGCTCGACCACCGCCAAGGCCATCATGGGCCTGGTGCATGCCGAAGGCACACTGCGCTGGAAGGACCAGGACGTCCTTCGCAAGAAGGCCTACGAAATTGCCCACCTGGGCATCGGCTACGTGCCCGAGAACCGCGACATCTTTCCCAAGCTCACCGTGCACCAGAACCTGTTGCTCGGGCAAAAGGGCTCGGGCAAGGGCAGCCGCTGGTCCTTCGACGACATGTACGGCATGTTCCCGCGCCTGAAGGAGCGGCAGCACACCGAAGCCGGCGTGCTCTCGGGCGGCGAGCAGCAGATGCTCACGCTGTGCCGCACGCTCATGGGCGACCCCGACCTCATCATCATCGACGAGCCGACCGAAGGCCTTGCGCCGAAGATCGTCGAGCTGGTGGGGCAGTACCTGAAGACGCTCAAGGACAAGGGCATTTCGGTGCTGCTGATCGAGCAGAAGCTCACCATTGCAATGCAGATCTCCGACCGTGCGCTGGTCATGGGCCACGGCAGCATCGTGTTCGACGGAACGCCCGATAGCCTCAGGGCGGACGCCACCACTCGCAAAGAGTGGCTCGAGGTCTGAAGAAGCCCTCCGAGGATCCGGGCCGCGCCCCGGATCCTCTTGTCCCAACAGCGACTGCGTGCCATTGTTGAGCCACGCGAAACGCCTAGAATCCCTCGAAAAAGAACACTCGTGCTTTTTCTTCTTTTTCTTCACACACCAAGGAACGCAGCATGACGGCTGAATACAAAGTGCTCGGCGATGTCGCCGTGATCACACTGACCAACCCGCCGGTCAACGGTCTCGGTTTCTCGACCCGCATCGGCATCACCGATGGCCTGTCGAAGGCCAATGCCGACGACGCCGTCAAGGCCATCGTCATCACCGGCGCCGGCAAGGCGTTCTCGGGCGGCGCGGACATCAAGGAGTTCGGCACGCCCAAGGCGCTGCAAGAGCCCAACCTGCTGAGCGTGATCCTCTCGCTCGAGGCTTCGCCCAAGCCCATCGTCGCTGCCATTCATTCGGTGTGCATGGGCGGCGGGCTCGAGCTGGCGCTGGGCTGCCACTACCGCGTGGCGGCTCCCGGCACCAGCATTGCGCTGCCCGAGGTCAAGCTGGGCCTCATTCCGGGCGCTGGCGGCACGCAGCGCCTGCCGCGCGTGCTGGGTGTGGAAACCGCGCTCAACATGATCGTGAGCGGCGAGCCGGTCAAGAGCGAGCTGCTCGCCAGCCTGCCGGGCCAGAAACTGTTCGACAAGCTCGCGGCGTCGCCCGAATCGGTGTTCGAAGAAGCCGTGGCCTTTGCCAAGAGCGTGGCCGGCAAGACTGGCGACGCATTGCCGCTGGTGCGCAACCTGCCGTGCAAGCATCCGCAGGGCGACGCCTACTTCCAGTTCGCCAAGAACATGGTGGGCGGCATGTCGAAGAACTACCCCGCGCCTCTGCAGTGCGTGGAGGCCGTGCAGGCCGCCACCAAGATGAAGTTCGACGCCGGCATGGCCGAAGAGCGCCGCATCTTCACTTCGTTGATGTTCACGCCCGAGTCGCTCGCGCTGCGCCACCTGTTCATGGCCGAGCGTGCAGCCTCCAAGATTCCCGACGTGGCCGACGACACGCCCAAGCGCGAGATCAAGTCGGTCGGCGTGATCGGCGCCGGCACCATGGGCGGCGGCATTTCGATGAACTTTTTGAACGCGGGTATCCCCGTCAAGATTCTCGAGATGAAGCAGGAAGCGCTCGACCGCGGCATTGCCACCATCAAGAAGAACTACGAATCGCAGATCAAGAAGGGCAAGCTCAAGCAGGACAAGTACGAGCAGCGCATGGCGCTCCTGAGCACCACGCTGAGCTACGACGACCTGAAGGACGCCGACCTGATCATCGAAGCCGTGTTCGAGGAACTCGGCGTGAAGGAGAAGGTGTTCAAGGAGCTCGACCGCGTCGCCAAGAAGGGCGCCATTCTGGCTTCGAACACCTCCACGCTCGACGTCGACAAGATCGCATCGTTCACCGAGCGTCCGCAGGACGTTGTCGGCATGCACTTCTTCAGCCCTGCCAACGTGATGAAGCTGCTCGAAGTGGTGCGCGGCAAGCAAACGGGCAAGGATGTTCTGGCCACCGTCATGGACATCGGCAAGAAGATCAAGAAGACGGCCGTGGTCTCGGGCGTGTGCGACGGCTTCATCGGCAACCGCATGATCGAGCAGTACTCGCGCCAGGCCGGCTTCTTGCTCGACGAAGGCGCCACGCCGCAGCAGGTCGACAAGGCCATCGAGAAGTTCGGCTTTGCCATGGGCCCGTTCCGCATGGGCGACCTGGCCGGCAACGACATCGGCTGGGCCATTCGCAAGCGCCGCGCCGTGGAGCATCCGAACATGAAATACAGCCGCACGGCCGACAAGCTGTGCGAACTGGGCCGCTTCGGCCAGAAGACCGGGGCAGGGTGGTACGACTACCAGGCCGGCAAGCGCGACGCGATTCCTTCGGACCTGGTCAACAAGATGATCGAGGACCACCGCAAGGAACTGGGCATCACGCCGCGCAAGATTTCCGACGAAGAAATCGTGCAGCGACTGGTGTATGCACTCGTCAACGAAGGCGCGCACATCCTTGAGGACGGCATTGCCTCGAAGGCGGGCGACATCGACATGGTGTACCTCACCGGCTACGGCTTCCCGATCTGGCGCGGCGGCCCCATGCACTACGCGTCGCGGGTCGGCCTCTACAACGTGGCCGAAACCATGAAGCGCTTTGCCAAGAACCCGCGCGACGACGCCGAGTTCTGGCAACCCGCGCCGCTGATCCAGAAGCTGGTGGCCGAAGGCAAGTCCTTCAGCTGATGCGGAAAGCCTGACCGCCCATGTTGAAACGCATCTTTGCCGGATTGCTGCTGGTGCTTGTGGTGCTTGTGGTGCTGGTGGCAGCCGTGGCGGTCAAGACCTGGCGCACGCCGTCGCAGCAACTGGCGGTGGCGCCCGCTCCCAAGCTGGAGATGGACGTGCAGGCCGCCGCCAGGCGGCTGGCCGGCGCGATTCCGATCCGAACTATTTCCAGCCTTGACGATCCGGCTGCCAACCTGGCCGAGTTCGACAAGCTGCATGCCTACCTGGAGCAGCAGTTTCCCAAGGTCCACGCCACCCTGAAGAAGGAAGTGGTGGGCCAGAAGGCGCTGCTCTACACATGGGCCGGCACCGACGCGGCGGCCAAGCCCATCGCGCTGATGGCGCACCAGGACATGGTGCCGATCGCACCGGGCACCGAGAAGGCATGGTCCGTCGACCCCTTCGCCGGCGAGATCAAGGACGGCTTCGTCTGGGGCCGCGGCACGCTCGACAACAAGAGCAACCTGTTCGCTCAGATGGAAGCCATCGAGCTGCTGATTGCTAGCGGCTTCAAGCCGAAGCAGACCGTCTACCTCGTGATGGGCGACGACGAAGAAGTGAGCGGCCTGCGCGGTGCGCGACCGATTGCCGAACTGCTCAAGTCGCGCAACGTGCGCCTCGACTGGGTGCTCGACGAAGGCCTGCTGATTCTCGACGGCGTGCTGCCCGGCCTTTCGAAGCCGGCTGCGCTCATCGGCCTGGCCGAGAAGGGCTACGGCACCTTCTTTCTTTCGCTCGATACGGCTCCCGGCCATTCGTCGATGCCGCCGCAGCGCAGCGCCATCGGCAGCATGAGCGCAGCGCTCGCCCGGCTCGAGGCCAACCCGATGCCCGGCGCGATCCAGGGCGTGGCGGCGCAGATGTTCGGTGCCCTTGCGCCCGAGATGGGCGGCGTCAACCGCGTGATGCTTTCCAACCTGTGGCTCACAGAGCCGCTGGTGCGCAGCCAGCTCCAGAAGAGCCCGAGCAGCAATGCGATGCTGCGCACGACCACGGCGCTCACCATCGTGCGCGCCGGCAACAAGGACAACGTGCTGCCCGGGCGCGCCGAAGCAGCGGTCAACTTCCGCATCCTGCCGGGCGACACCATCGACAGCGTGGAAGCGCACCTGCGCGAGGCGCTTGGCAACGACGAGATCAAGATCAAGCGCTACCCGGGCAATTCCGAGCCTTCGCCCGTGTCGCCGACCGACAGCACCGGCTACCGTGCCATCCAGCAGGCGGTGCGACAGTCGTTCCCCGACGTGGTGGTGGCCCCGGGCCTCATGACCGCTGCCACCGATTCGCGCCACTTTAGCCTGGTGAGCGACGCCGTCTACCGTTTTTCGCCGTTCCGAATGAAGAGCGAAGACCTGGCGCGCTTCCACGGCAACAACGAACGCCTGGCCATCTCCAACTACGGCGAGATGATCGGCTTCTATCACCAGCTCCTGCGCAACACCAACGCTGCGCCGGCGCAATGACGACCACGACCTCTTTTCCCTTCCATCTTCAAAGGACCTCACCATGACCAGCGCCGTCATCGTTTCCACTGCCCGCACGCCGCTCGCCAAGAGCTGGAAGGGTGCCTTCAACATGACGCACGGCGCCACGCTCGGCGGCCATGCGGTGCAGCACGCCATCTCGCGCGCCGGCATCGAAGCCGCCGAAGTCGACGACGTAATCATGGGCTGCGCAACGCCCGAAGGCGCCACCGGCTCCAACATTGCGCGCCAGATCGCGCTGCGCGCAGGCTGTCCCGTGACCACCTCGGGCATGACCATCAACCGCTTCTGCTCGTCGGGCCTGCAGACCATTGCCACCGCCGCCCAGCGCATCATTGCGGGCGAGGGCGACGTGTACGTGGCCGGCGGCGTCGAGAGCATTTCGTGCGTGCAGAACGAAGCCAACAAGCACATGCTGGCCGACCCCTGGCTGGTAAAGCACAAGCCCGAGATCTACTGGAACATGCTGCAAACGGCCGAGCAGGTCGCCAAGCGCTACAACATCGGCCGCGACGCCATGGACGAGTACGGCGCCGCCAGCCAGCAGAAGGCCACCGCCGCGCTCGAAGCCGGCCGCTTCAAAGACGAGATTGCTCCCATCACCGTGCTGGCCGGCGTGGCCGACCCCGTGATGGGCCTGCGCACGAAGGAAGTCACCGTCGAGAACGACGAAGGCATTCGCCCCGGCACCACAAAGGAAGGCATCAGCGGCATCCGCCCGGCACTGCCGGGGGGCCTCATCTCGGCCGGCAACGCCAGCCAGTTTTCCGATGGCGGCGGCGCCTGCGTGGTGGTCGACGAGAAGTACGCCCAGCAAAAGGGCCTGAAGCCCCTGGGCCGCTTCCTCGGCTTTGCCGTGGCCGGCTGCGAACCCGACGAAATGGGCATCGGCCCGGTCTTCGCCATTCCGAAGGTGCTCAAGCGCCTGGGCCTCACGGTCAACGACATCGACCTGTGGGAGCTGAACGAGGCCTTCGCGGTGCAGGTGATCTACTGCCGCGACAAGCTCGGCATTCCGGGCGACCGCCTGAACGTGGACGGCGGTGCCATCGCCGTGGGCCACCCCTACGGCGTGAGCGGCCAGCGCCTGACGGGCCACGCGCTCATCGAAGGCAAGCGCCGCGGCGCGAAGAAGGTGCTGGTGACCATGTGCATCGGTGGCGGCATGGGTGCTGCCGGGGTGTTTGAAGTTCTCTGACTCTCCTCCGGCCGGCGGCGCATAGCGCGTCGCCGCTTCCGCCACCCCCTTTCCGGGGGCGACATCGGCGGGCCGGCTGAGCCGGTTCGGCGGTGTTCCTGGCACAGAACCCGCGCATCCATTCACACCGAGATCCGATCATGAGCCTGCGTCCCACCCTCGACTTCCTGCTCTACGACTGGCTCGACGCGGAATCGCTGAGCCAGCGCGAGCGCTTTTCAGACCATTCGCGCGAAACCTTTGACGCGGTGCTCGACACCTGCGAGCGCATTGCACGCGAAAAGTACGCCCCGGCCAATCGCATCGTCGACACGCAGGAGCCGCATTTCGACGGCGAGAAGGTCGTGCTGCCGCAAGCCACGCACGATGCGCACAAAGCCTTCGTCGAATCCGGAATGATGAGCGCGGCGCAGGACTACGACATCGGCGGCATGCAGCTGCCCTACACGCTGCAGGCCGCGGCCAACAGCTTCTTCGCGATGGCGTCGGTGAGCATCGGCTCCAACATGCTGACGAGCGGCAACGCCAACCTGCTGATGGTGCACGGCACCGAGATGCAGAAAGAGGTGTTCGCCAAGAACGAATTTTCGGGCCGCTGGGCGGGCACCATGTGCCTGTCGGAGCCGCAGGCCGGCTCTTCGCTGAGCGACGTGACCACGCGCGCTGTGCCCGACGGCGACGACTACCAGAACGATCCGCTCGGGCCACGCTTTCGGCTCACGGGCAACAAGATGTGGATCTCGGCCGGCGACCACGAGTTGACGGAGAACATCGTGCATATCGTGCTTGCCAAGATTCCGGATGCCAACGGCAAGCTGGTGCCGGGCACGCGCGGCATCTCGCTGTTCATCGTGCCCAAGCGCATGGTGAACACGAATGGCGAGTTGACCGGCGAGCGCAACGATGTTGCACTGGCAGGCCTCAACCACAAGCTCGGCTGGCGTGGCACCACCAACACGCTGCTGAACTTCGGCGAGGGCAAGTACCCCGTGGGCGGCAAGGCGGGCGCGGTGGGTTACCTGGTCGGCGAGCCCGGCAAGGGCCTGCACTGCATGTTCCACATGATGAACGAGGCGCGCATCGGCGTCGGCACCGCGGCCACCATGCTCGGCATGGCCGGCTACTACGCGTCGCTCGAGTATGCGAAGACCCGGCCGCAGGGCCGGCTCGTGAAAAAGGCCGAGCAACCCGGCACCGCAGTCGCAAAAGATTCGGCCAGCCCGCAGGTCCGCATCATCGAGCACGCCGACGTGCGCCGCATGCTGCTCGCACAGAAGGCGTACTGCGAAGGCGCGCTGGCGCTGGAGCTGTATTGCGCCCGGCTGGTCGACGAGCAGAAAACCGGCGGCACGCAGGCGTCCGACGATGCGCGCCTGTTGCTCGAGGTGCTCACGCCCATTGCCAAGAGCTGGCCCAGCGAATGGTGCCTCGAAGCCAACTCGCTCGCCATTCAGGTTCACGGCGGCTACGGCTATACGCGCGATTTTCCGGTAGAGCAATACTGGCGCGACAACCGCCTGAACATGATCCACGAGGGCACGCACGGCATCCAGGCGGCCGACCTGCTGGGCCGCAAGGTGCTGATGGAAAAGGGCCGGGGCCTGCAGCTGCTGGCCGGCCGCATCACCGACACCATCAACCGCGCAGCCGAGGTGCCGGCGCTTGCGGCGCACGCCCGCACATTGAAGGTGGCCCTGCAGCGCATAGCCCGCGCGACCGAAGCCGCGTGGTCCACCGGCGACCCGGCCGATGCGCTGGCCAATGCGGTGCCATACATGCAGGCGTTCGGCCACACCGTGCTGGCCTGGATCTGGCTGGACGTGGCGCAGCGGGCACTCGAAATCGACGCGCAAAAGGCGAGGGCGGTAACAGCTGGCAAGATTGGAGCCACGGACTATTTCTTCCACTACGAGCTGCCGAAAATCGGCGCCTGGCTCAACGTGGTCGAAAGCCGCGATCCCACCTGTACAGCATTGCCAGAGGAAGCCTTTTGAAGATGGCCAACGCCGCCCCCAACAACAACACCCCCAACCCCGCCAAGCCACCCAAGCCGCACGCCCGGCTCGAAAAGTGGATCTGGATCCTGATCTACGGCGGCCTGTTTCTCGTGATCCTTGGCATTGCCACCGGCCGCACCGAACCGGCGCTCGGCTGGTCGATGGCCGTGCCCGGCGCGGTGGTCGCGCTTGTGGGCGTCGTGCTCATCTATGTGCGCTCGCGCCTGGGCGACAAGTAGCACGCATCTCTTCTGAACATCCTGAATATCGGAGACACCCAATGACCCCTCGCACCACCAAGCAGCTGTTCGACCTTACCGGCAAGACCGCCCTCATTACCGGCGGCTCGCGCGGCCTTGGCCTGCAAATGGCGCATGCGCTGGGCGAGGCGGGCGCGAAGATCATGCTCAGCTCCCGCAAGGCCGAAGACCTGGAGCAGGCCGCGGCCGAGCTGCAATCCGCCGGCATCGACGCGCGCTGGATCGCGGCCGATTGCTCGAAGGAAGAAGACACGCGCCGCCTGGCCGACGAAACGCTGCAGCGCATGGGCGCGATCGACATACTCGTGAACAACGCGGGTGCCAGCTGGGGCGCGCCGGCCGAGAGCCATCCGGTCGAGGCGTGGGACAAGGTGATGAACCTCAACGTGCGCGGCTATTTCATCCTGTCGCAGCATGTCGCCAACGGCTACATGATTCCCAAGAAGACGGGCCGCATCATCAACATTGCATCCATCGCAGGCCTGAACGGCAACCCGCCCGAAATGCAGACGCTGGCCTACAACACCTCGAAGACGGCGGTGATCGGCTTCACGCGCACGCTAGCCGCCGAATGGGGCAAGTACAACATCAACGTAAACGCCATTTGCCCCGGCTTCTTCATGACGAAGATGGCCGCCGGACTGATCAAGTCGCTCGGCGAGGAAAAGATGGCGTCGCATGCGCCGCTCGGCCGCCTGGGCGACGAAGAAGACCTGAAGGGCCTGACGCTGCTGTACGCAAGCGATGCCGGCAAGCACATCACGGGGCAGTGGCTCGCAGTGGATGGCGGTGTCAGCGTGGTGCTTGGTGCGTAAGCTTGGTACGTAATGACTGAAGATTCCACCGACATCAACATCCGCTCGTACACGAGCCAGATTCCGTTCGCGCGCCACCTGGGCTTCGAGCTCACCAAGTTCGAGGGCGGCGAGTCCGAGATCGTCTACACCGCCAAGCCCGAGCACCTGAACACCTTCGACGTGACTCACGGCGGCGCCTGCATGACGCTGCTCGACATCACCATGGCGGCTGCAGCGCGCAGCGTGGCGCCTGAAACCGGCGTGGTCACCATCGAGATGAAGACCAGCTTCATGCAGCCTTCGGTCGGCCCGCTGCACGCGCGAGGCACGCTCATTCATCGCACCGCGACGCTGGCCTTTACCGAAGCCAAGATCTACGACGAGCAGGAGCGCGTGTGCGCCCATGCCACCGGCACCTTCAAGTACGTGAAGCGCCGCTTGCCCACCGGGCCCGCCAGCGCGAACGCGATGCGGCCACCTTCGACCGACTGACCGACCACCGAACGAATCTCCAGGAGCCATACATGCCCACCAACAAACAGATCCACCTCGACAACCGCCCCGATGGCGAAGCCGTTGCCAGCAACTTCAAGCTCGTGGCCGCCGAAACGCCCGCGCTGGCCGAGAACCAGGTGCTGGTGCGCCACCACTACATGAGCCTGGACCCGTACATGCGCGGCCGCATGAACGACTCCAAGAGCTATGCGCAGCCGCAGCCGCTCGGCCAGGTGATGCAGGGCGGCACCGCCGGTGAAGTGGTGGAAAGCAAGCATCCCAGGTTCGCCCCCGGCGACAAGGTGGTGGGCTTTGGCGGCTGGCAGGAATACAGCGTGGTCGATGCATCGCAGCCCGGCGCGCTGAAGAAGGTCGACACCACGCACGTGCCGCTGTCGCACTACCTCGGCGCGGTCGGCATGCCGGGCGTCACGGCCTGGTATGGGTTGGTGAAGATCATTGCCCCGAAGGCCGGCGAGACGATGGTCGTTACCGCCGCCAGCGGCGCGGTGGGCAGCGCGTTCGGCGCGCTGGCCAAGGCGCGCGGCTGCCGGGTGGTCGGCATTGCGGGCGGCCCTGACAAGTGCAAGTACGTGACCGAAGAGCTGGGCTTCGACGCCTGCATCGACTACCGCCAGCACCCCGATGTGAAGAGCATGAGCGCCGCGCTCAAGGAAGCCTGCCCGAACGGCATCGACGGCTACTTCGAGAACGTGGGCGGCTATATCTTCGACGCCGTGCTGCTGCGCGCGAATGCCTTCTCTCGCGTTGCGCTGTGCGGAATGATCGCGGGCTACGACGGCCAGCCGCTGCCGCTCGCCAACCCGGCGCTGATCCTCATCAACCGCATGAAGATCGAAGGCTTCATCGTCAGCGAGCACATGGAAGTGTGGCCCGAGGCGCTGACTGAGCTCGGCACGCTGGTCGCCACGGGCAAGCTCAAGCCGCGTGAGTCGGTGGCGCAAGGCATCGAATCCGCCCCTGAGGCCTTCCTGGGTTTGCTCAAGGGCAAGAATTTCGGCAAGCAGTTGGTCAAGCTGATCTAGGCTGCCGGGGGCCACGCCAGCGGCCCGGCAATCCGGTGCCGCGGTTTTTCTGGAACTGACTTTTCGGAGGTTCTGTATGAAGAATGCTGGAACGCACGAGGTGTTCAACCAGCCCGCGCCGCTGGTGGACTACAACCTCTTCGAAACCAACAGGCCCCTGCGCGATGCGTTGCAGTTCAACGCGCCGGCGCTTCAGCTGGCGCAGCTGCATGAACTGGGCGCCGCCGTCGGCTCCGCCGACATGCAGACGCATGCGCGCCTGGCCAACACCCACACGCCCGAGCTGCACACGCACGATCGCTTTGGCCGGCGCATCGACGAGGTGGAGTTTCACCCCAGCTACCACGCGCTGATGAAGGCCGCAGTGGGCGCGGGCCTGCACGGCACACCCTGGACCGGCACTTCCGCCTCGCCGCACGTGCAGCGGGCGGCGGGCTTCATGCTCTTCACCGAGCTGGAATCGTCGGTTCTTTGCCCCATCTCGATGACCTACGCCGCGACGCCCGCACTGCGCAGCAATGCGGCGGTGTATGCCGACTGGGGGCCCAAGCTCGGCAGCCTTTGGTACGACCCGGCGCTCAAGTCGTTCAAGGACAAGCCCGGCGTGACCATGGGCATGGGCATGACCGAGAAGCAGGGCGGCTCGGACGTGCGGGCCAACACCACAAGCGCGGTGCGCGAGGGCAGCGACGCCTGGGGCGAGCGCTACGCGATCACCGGCCACAAATGGTTCTTCTCGGCGCCGATGTGCGATGCCTTCCTGGTGCTGGCGCAGGCGCCCGCCGGGCTGAGCTGCTTCTTCTTGCCTCGCGTGTTGCCGGAATGGATGGGGAATGGCGCCCGCAACGCCATTCACATCCAGCGCCTGAAGGACAAGCTCGGCAACAAGGCCAATGCGAGCTCGGAGGTCGAGTTCCTTGGCGCAAGTGCCTGGCTCGTCGGCGAAGAAGGCCGCGGCATTCCGCAGATTCTCGAGATGGGCACGATGACGCGGCTCGACTGCGCATTGGGCACCAGCGGCCTCATGCGCCAGGCGCTGAGCCTGGCCATCAACCACACCGTGCAGCGCAACGCCTTCGGCAAGCCGCTCGTCGAGCAGCCGCTCATGAAGAATGTGCTGGCAGATCTGGCGCTCGAAAGCGAAGCCTCTACCGCGCTTGCCATCCGCCTCGCCCGCGCGTTCGACCGGCAGGACGACGAACATGAACGGCTGATGGCGCGCCTGCTCACGCCGGTCGCCAAGTTCTGGATCTGCAAGCGCGGCAGCCACTTTGCGCAAGAGACCATGGAATGCCTGGGCGGCAACGGCTATGTGGAGGAGGGCGGCGAAGGCACCATGGCCCGCATCTACCGCGAGATGCCGCTCAACTCCATCTGGGAAGGCGCGGGCAACATCATGGCGCTCGACCTCCTGCGCGGCCTGCGCAAGGGCGACGCCGTGGCCGCGCTCGCCAAAGAGCTGGCGCCGGCACGCGGCCAGCACGCCGCACTCGACCGGTTGGCCGACGCGCTGCCTGCACGCATCGAGGCGATGGCCTCCGAAACCGAGGCGCGCCGTCTGGCACAGGACGTGGCCCTGGCGGTGCAAGCTGCGTTGCTTGCGCAGACCGCGCCGCCCGCGGTTGTAGGCGCGTTTTGCGCATCGCGCCTGGGCGGCGATTGGGGCAACGCATTCGGCACGCTGGGTGCGGCCACCGATTTCGATTCGATCATCGAGCGCGCCAGCCCGCGCTGATCGCATTTCCCCGAACAATTCAAAGAAAGAACACAAGGACCCCGATGGCCGAACTCATCCTGCACCACTACAACACCTCGCCGTTTTCCGAGAAGGTGCGGCTCATCCTCGGCGCCAAGAAGCTGCCGTGGAAGTCCGTTCTCATTCCGGCCATCATGCCCAAGCCCGAGGTGGGGGTGCTCACCGGCGGCTACCGCAAGACACCTTTCCTGCAGATCGGCGCGGACATCTATTGCGACAGCGCGCTCATTGCCGATGTGCTGGAGCATCTCCAGCCCGAAGCCACGCTCTACCCGGAACCAGAAAAGGGCATGTCGCGCATCCTCTCGCAGTGGGCCGACACCACGCTGTTCTGGGCTGCGATGGCCTGGAACCTGCAGCCCCGCGGCGTGGCCGAGGTGTTTGCCAAGGCGCCGCCTGAAGCTGCCAAGGCCTTCGGCGAAGACCGCGCGAAGATGAGCACGGGCAACATGACGCGGCTGCGCCCCGCCGACGCGACGAGTGCGTACAAGTCTTACCTGCGCCGCCTGTCCGACATGCTCGACGACAAGCCTTACCTGCTGGGCGAAGCGCCGTGCATTGCCGACTTTTCGGCGTACCACCCGCTTTGGTACACGCGCCGCATCGACTCGGTGCGGGGCATTCTCGACCTCACGCCCGCGGTGGTCGACTGGATGGACCGCATGGCCGCCATCGGCCACGGCGCGCCCGAAAAATCGAACCCGGACGAAGCCATTGCCGTCGCCAAGGCCGCAACGCCGCATACGCTGCTGACCGACAGCACCTTTCAGGACGACCATGGCATTCCGCTGGGAAGCGCCGTCACCGTCCGTGCGGAGAGCTTCGGCCTAGAGGAAACACCCGGTACGCTGGTGGCCGCCACGCGCACGCACTACACGCTGGAGCGCAGCCACGGGCGCGTGGGCACGGTGCACGTGCATTTTCCGCGCATCGGCTACGTGCTGAAGCAAGCCGAAGCCTGAAAGCTTGTTGCGCGGGGCACCTTCGTGACTGCGCCGCAGCGCTTTTCGTATTTCAATTGCCGCACCAACGTCAGTCAGAGACAAACTTTCAACGCAAGAAGGACACCGGCAAATGATTCAGGACTTCAAGGGCAAGACGGCCGTACTCACCGGCGCGGGTTCGGGCTTCGGGCTGGAGTGCGCACGCATCGGGGCCGCGCGCGGCATGAACCTGGTGCTGGTCGATGTGCAGCAGGACGCGCTCGACAAGGCCCAAGCCGAAATGGAAGCCGCCGGCGCGCAGGTGCTGGCCCGCAAGGTCGACGTGTCTGACGCGGCGCAGATGGAGGCACTGGCCCTTGCGGTGAAGGAGCGCTTCGGTGCGCCGCACTTCGTGTTCAACAATGCCGGCGTGGGCGCCGGCGGCCTGGTGTGGGAAAACACGGTGGCCGACTGGGAGTGGGTGCTGGGCGTCGACCTGTGGGGCGTGATTCACGGCGTGCGCCTGTTCACGCCGATGATGCTCGAAGCCGCCGCCAAGGACCCGGGCTACCGCGGCCACATCACCAACACGGCCAGCATGGCGGGCCTGCTCACGCCGCCCAACATGGGCATTTACAACGCGGCCAAGGCTGCGGTGGTGAGCCTGACCGAAACGCTTTACCAGGACCTGAACCTCGTGACCGTCCAGATCGGCGCGAGCCTGCTGTGCCCATACTTCGTGCCCACCGGCATCACGAGCAGCGAGCGCAATCGCCCGAATGCGCCGAAGGAAACCGAGCTCACCAAGAGCCAGCTGATCGGCCAGGCCATGAGCAACAAGGCGGTGAGCAGCGGCAAGATCACGGCGGCCGAGGTGGCGGCGAAGGTGTTCGAGGCCATCAGCGACAACCAGTTCTACGTATTCAGCCATCCGAAGGCGCTGGGCAATGTGCGCAGCCGCATGGAGAACATCGTCGAGGTCAAGAATCCGGCGGATCCGTTTCTCGAGCGGCCCGAGATCGGGCAGAAGCTGCGGGAGCAGTTGCGGGCGGCTTGATCGTTTGCGGCTACAACCGGGGCATGAATCCTTCCACTTCTCCCTCGATCCTTCAACTCCAGGACCTGGGCTTCGCGTACCCGGACCAGCCCGCGCTGGCGTCAGGGTGGTCCGTGGCCATCGGGGAGGGCGTCACGCTGCTGTATGGCGACACCGGCACCGGAAAGTCCACCTTGCTTCGCGTGATGGCCGGCGCGCTGGCTGCGACCGGGCGGCTGACGGCAGTGGGTGCGCGGCTCGACCTCGCACCCGATGCCTATCGCCGGAACGTCTTCTTCTGCGACCCAACGACGGAAGCCTTCGACCAGGTCACGGCCCACGCATGCACGGCAACGCTCAGCGAAGGTGATGCGGGTTTCGATGAGGCTTCATGGCAAACCCTCGTCGAAGGCTTCGCACTGACCCCGCATCTCGAGAAACCGATGTACATGCTCTCGACCGGCTCGAAGCGCAAGGTGTGGCTGGCGGCAGCACTGGCATCGGGACGTCCGCTGGTGCTGCTCGACGAGCCTACGGGTGCGCTCGATGCCCGATCGATTCATCACCTGTGGAATGCGCTGGCCCGCCGCGCCGCGCAGCCCGGCCGCGCCGTCGTGGTTGCGAGCAGCGAACGCGTCACTGCGGTGCCGCTTGCAGGCTGCATCGAGCTGCCGCTGCGCTGAAGCTTTCAGGCCGCCGGCGCTGAAGGAAGCTGCTTCTCCAGCAGCCGCAAGCCGAATGCCATGACCAGGAAGATCACGGCAACCACCACCGAGTTGAGCACCGCACGCCCGAACCCCAGGGCACCGACATCCATGAACGGATACGGATACCAGCTGACGAATGCACCGCGCGCGAAGGTGTAGACGATCCATGCCAGCGGCAGCAGTACCGAAAGACCGATGGTGCCGCCGTCGATGCGCGGCCGCGGGCCGACGAGCAACCAGCCGAGCACCGCGACGACCGGTGTCACGGTGTGCAGCAGAAAGTTGGCCAGCTGCCCGGACGGCGTCAACTCGCGCAGCCCGGTGAGCACGGTGTGGAAGACGATGCCCGTCACGGCAATGCTCAAGACGGCGGTCAGCCGCAGCGGACGGAACAGTCGGCCATCGTGCGCGGGACGAAAAGCGAGCAGGGCGCTTACACCGCCGATGAGGATGTTCGCGTCGATGGTGAAGTAGCTGAAGAGCCGCACGAAGCGCTCGAGATGCGTCGGGGCGGCTCCCGCGCCACCGGTGATTGCTGCGGCGAGTTCGAGGCCGATGCCCGCCAGCGCGGCGAGTGCGACAACGCCGTGAAGAAGGCGTGCCAGTGCGACGTTCATGTTCTTCATCTTGGGTGCCTTTCAGGTATGTGAGGCTGCATCAAGCAACTGCCGCGCGCTGCGACGCGATCCAGTCCCAGACGCCGCGAATCGCCGGTTCATTTTCGCGTCCCTGCGCCGTCGCGAGAAAGTAGCTTCCGGTGTCCAGCGCCGGCCCGAAGGGTTGCACCAGCGCGCCACTGCGTAGCTCTTCGGCCGCGAGGGTAAGGCTGAGCAGCGCCACGCCATGGCCTGCAAGGGCGGCAAGGATGGCGTGGGTTTCGTCCGAGAACGACAGGCCCGCGGCCTTCATCGATCGTCCGCGGGGCGGCGCAATGCCGGCCTCGCGAAACCATCTGGGCCAGGTTGCGGGCGCAGCCGCGCCGGGTTGCCAGTCGGCATGGATCAACTGGTGCTTCGGCAAATCGCTCACGCGCTTCAGGCCGAGCATCGGGCTGCACAGCGGTGCGTACTGTTCAGCCATCAACTCGCTCACAGTGAGACCGGGCCAGTTGCCGCTGCCCGAACGCACCGCGATGTCGGCATCGCCACGCGCCAGGTCCACGAGCGTATCGCTGGCGTGCAGCCGCAGCTCGATGCCGGGGCACGCCTTGCGGAAGCCGGCCATGCGCGGCAGCACCCAGCGGGCGGCGAAGGCGGTGTTGGTAGTAAGCGTGACGGCCTGCAGTGCGGCTGGCTGACGCAGCCTTTCGATTCCGGCTTCGAGCGCGTCGAAGCCCGCGTGCAAGTCGTCGAAAAGCCGCTGGCCCGCGGGTGTCAATGCCAGTTGCCGCGTGAGCCGGCGAAACAGCGGCCGGCCGAGCGTGTCTTCGAGCGCGCGCACCTGGTGGCTGATGGCCGATGGCGTCACGGAAAGCTCGTGCGCCGCCCGCTGAAAGCTCAGGTGCGCGGCAGCCGCTTCGAATGCGCGCAGCGAGAGCAGTGGCGGCAAGCGGCGCGGCCGGCGAACAGGTGAGCTGATTTCGTTCATCGATGGAGAAATGATCGTTTGTAGGAGTCTGGTCTCGTCTCTAGATTAGAGGCCCGTGCAGTCATTTTGAACGCACCAGACAGAACAGATCAACTCACTCATTGACGACCATGAACCTGCTCCATATCGACACCAGCGCCCGTCCCGGGCTTTCAGGCATCGACCCTCACGGCTCGCACACGCGCCGGCTTTCCGCGCGCTTTGTCGAGCGTTGGCGCCAGGCCCGCCCGGGCGACCGCATCGACTACCTCGACGTGGGCCAGCACCCGCCGGCACACGTCAACGGCCGCTGGATCCACGCGGCCTTCACTCCGCCCGCCGAGCGGGAGCCCTGGATGGCCGAGGCACTGGCCGAGAGCGACCGGCTCGTCGACCAGCTGATTGCCGCCGACGTGATCGTGGTGGGCTTGCCGATGTACAACTTCAGCGTGCCCGCGCAGTTCAAGGCCTACATCGACAACATCGTGCGTGTGGGCCGCACCTTTGGTTTCGACCGTGCGCGCGGCGCCGTGCCGTATTGGCCGATGCTCGCGGATGCGGGCAAGCGCATGGTGCTGCTCGGCGCGCGCGGTGACCACGGCTATGGGCCGGGTGGACGCATCGCGCACCTGAATCACACTGAAAGCTCGGTGCGTTCCGTGTTCGGCTACATCGGCATTACCGATGTGTACGAGGCGGCGGTGGAGTCCGACGAGTTCGGCGGCGAGGAACTCGCGCAATCGCTTCGCAAGGCCGAGCAGGAAGTCGACCGGCTGGTGGACCAACTTGGCGGAGCACTGGCGAACGAGCGCTCCGTCGACGCCGCGCTGGCCTAGGCGTTCATCTACCTCGGCCGGCTCATACCGCCACGGGGCTGCGCTCGGCGAACTGCCCGTTCCAGTACGGGTAGTAAGGGTAGGGCGGCGTCACGGCGCTGGCCGCATCGAGCCGCTTGATCTGCTCGGCGCTGAGCTGCCAGCCGAGTGCGCCCAAGTTCTGCTTGAACTGCTCTTCGTTGCGCGCACCGATCAGCACGCTCGACACAGTGGGCCGCTGCAGCAACCAGTTGAGCGCAATCTGCGGCACGGTCTTACCGGTTTCCTCGGCCACCTGGTCCATGGCATCGACCACGCGGTACAGGCGCTCGTCGTCCACGGGCGGTGCGAAGCCGGCGGTTTCGTGCAGGCGGCTGCCGGCGGGCAGCGGCTGGCCGCGCCGCACCTTGCCGGTGAGGCGGCCCCAGCCCAGTGGGCTCCACACGATGGCGCCCAGGCCTTGGTCGATGCCCAGCGGCATCAGCTCGAATTCGTAGTCGCGGCCGATCAGCGAGTAATAGGTCTGGTTGGCCACAAAGCGCTGCAGCCCGAGCCGGTCGGAGGCGGCAAGCGACTTCATCAGCTGCCAGCCCGAGAAGTTCGATGCGCCGATGAGCCGCACCTTGCCCGCGCGCACCAGGTCGTCGAGCGTGTCGAGCACCATTTCGACCGGCGTCATCGCATCGAAGGCGTGCAGCTGCAGGATGTCGATGTAGTCGGTGTCCAGGCGTTTGAGCGCAGCTTCCGTCGCGGCGATCAGGTGGTGGCGCGAGGCGCCGACATCGTTCGGCCCGTCGCCCGCTCTCAGCGAGAGCTTGGTCGAGATGATCGCCTTGTCGCGCCGGCCCTTGAGTGCGGCGCCGAGTATCGATTCCGATGCGCCGTTCGAATACACGTCGGCCGTGTCGAACAGCGTCACGCCGGCATCGAGCGCCAGGTCGACGATGCCGCGCGCGCCTTCGACGTCGGTGTTGCCCCAGGCGCTGAAAAGCGGGCCTTGTCCGCCGAAGGTGCCGGCGCCGAAGCCGAGCGCGGGGACCTTGAAGCCGGAGCGGCCGAGAAAGCGTTGTTCCATGATGGTGTCCTTGTTATGGTCGTTGAGTGGTTCAGGCTTGCGCCGAAGAGGCGCAGTCGGCCGGCGAGCCGTTGCTGCTTTCGCGCCGGTCGAGCGAACGGCTCCAGAGCGCAATCGCCAGGCCAACGAGCGTGAGCAGCGCCGCCACCCAGCCGAGCGCACGCAAGCCCGGGCCGTGGTCGATGACCACGCCACCCATCCATGCGCCGAGCGCATTGCCCAGGTTGAAGGCCGCGATGTTGAGGCTCGACGCCAGGTTCTGGCCCGCGCCCGAGGCCTTTTCGAGCACGCGCAGTTGCATGGGCGCCACCGTCGCGAAAGAAGCGATGCCGAGCAGGCCGACGAACACCACCGCGGTGAATGGCGTGCCGATGGTGAACTGCATCGCACCGAGCACCGCGGCCAGTGCCACCAGCGTGCCGATCACGGCAGGCATCGTTGCGCGGTCGGCCAGCTTGCCGCCCAGAATGTTGCCCACCGCAAGGCCGCCGCCGAACACTAGCAGGATCGGCGACACCGCCGATTCCGGCAGGCCGGTGACTTGCGTCAGCAATGGCTGGATGTAGGTGAACACCACGAACACGCCGGCAAAGCCGAGCACCGTCATCGCCAGCCCCAGCAGCACCTGGGGCCGTGCGAGCACCGCAAGCTCGTCGCGCAGCGGCGCCGGCTTGGCCTCGCCCTTGACGCGGGGCACAAAGATCGCGAGCACTGCAAACGCCAGCACGCCAATCAGCGTCACGGCCCAGAAGGTAGCGCGCCATCCGTACTGCAGGCCAAGCCATGCACCCGCCGGCACACCGAGCAGCGTGGCGGCCGTGAGACCAGTGAACATGATGGCAATGGCCGAGGCGCGGCGTTCCGGCGCCACGAGGCCCGTGGCCACCACCGAGCCCACGCCGAAGAAGGTGCCGTGCGCGAGCGAGGTGACCACGCGCGCAGCCATCAGCAGCTCGTAGTTGGGCGCCAGCGCGCAGGCCAGGTTGCCGAGCGTGAAGATCGCCATCAACGCCAGCAGCACGGTCTTGCGCGGCAGCTTGCGGGTGGCAATGGTGAGCATGGGCGCGCCGACCGCAACGCCGAGCGCATAGCCCGAAATCAGCAACCCGGCAGCGGTAATGGAGACATGGAGATCCGCTGAGACCTGCATGAGCAGGCCCATGATGACGAATTCGGTGGTGCCTATTCCGAAGGCACCGGCGGTAAGGGCGAGTAGAGCAATTGGCATGATGGCTCTACTGTGCGGGTTATCCCGATGGATGACTAGAATGCCGCCTGTACATAGACTTGTGAATTGAAGTCACAGTAATCGGAAGCCAAGGAACTACCATGCCGCGTATCGACGTGAATCGCTCCGGTGAAATGGAAGCCTTCGTGCAGGTGGTCGAGTCCGGCGGCTTTTCCGCCGCGGCGCGCCTGCTCGACATGACGCCTTCTGCCGTGAGCAAGCTGGTCGCGCGGCTCGAATTGCGCCTGGGTATTCAGCTGGTGCACCGCTCCACGCGCAAACTGCAACTGACACCCGAAGGCCTGCATTTCTATGAGCGCAGCACGCGCGTGCTGGCCGACATGGACGAGGCCGAGCGCTGCGCCGCAGCGGGCGCCGCGCCGCGGGGGCGGGTGAGCATCAACGCGAGCGTGTCTTTCGGGCACCACAAGCTGGTGCCGCTGGTGCCCAGACTGCTCGAGCTGCATCCGCAAATCACGCTGGACATTGCGCTGACCGACCGCATCGTCGATCTGATGGACGAGCGCGCGGACATCGCAATCCGCTGGGGGCAGTTGCCGCCTTCCGACCTGGTAGCGCGCCGCCTCGGCGAAACCAGCCAGGCGATCGTGGCCTCACCCGACTATCTTGCAAAGTACGGCACGCCGCACACGCCGCAGGAACTGGAAGCGCACAACAGATTGGGCTGGAGCTACCGGCGCAATACGCCGGATTGGCCGTTGCGCGTCGATGGGCGAATGATCTCGTTGCCCGTGGCAGGCCCGGTGCGCGCGGGCGACGGCGAAACCTTGCGGCAACTGGCGATTGCCGGTGCCGGCGTGGCGCGGCTGTCGCTGTATCACATCCAGCACGACATCGATGCGGGCCGGCTAGTGCCTCTGCTGCACGAATTCAACCCCGGCGAGGTGGAGCCGATCCACGCCGTGTACATCGGCAAAGCCGGCACCTTGCCTGCGCGGGTGCGCGCGGTGCTCGACTTTCTGGTGGCGTGCTCGGGCGTGGGGGGAGGGCGCTACACGGTCAAGCGAACCGAGCCGATGCCCGCAAATTCGGCCGTTACCTGATCGCCGCGGCGGCAGGGCAAGATGCCGACCCACGACCCTGTGGTAACCACGGTTCCGGCCGGTGCAGTTTGGCCGTGGCGCGTGATGTGGCGCAGCCAGATGGGCAGCAGCCATGCGGGGTCGGCCAGCGGATGGGTGCCTTCGCGCACCACGGTTTCCGAATTGCCGACTTTGGTTTCGCAGCGCTGCGAAGCCCAGTCGACGGCCGCATAAGGTTGCCATTCGCCGAGCACCAGGGCGCCGTGTACTTGCGAGTCGGCAAGGCGAAGCAATGGAGGTGTAGCGGCCAGGTCTTGCCAGCGCGAATCGACGATTTCGACCGAGACTGCCATGGCGTCGATCAGCGACGCGGCGTCTTGGTGGTCGAGCTTCGCGGCCATGGCGGGTGTCACGTCTTGTCCGAGGCGCAGGGCAATTTCAGCCTCGATGCCGGGCGAGTGAAAGGCCAGGTCGCTGAAGTCCGCCGGGCTCTTGCGCACGCCGTGTGGAGGCAGCGGCGCATGGGTGAGAGTTACGTTTCTGGAGGCACCGCCGGATTTCCAGTGGGCGGGGACGGTGCCACTCTGGAACCAGCCTAGCGCGGAAGCGATTGCGTCCTGCACTTCGTAGGCTTGGGCTGCGTCTTGCAGCGCATCGGTCCAGGGGGCGACATCGAGGGTGGTGTTGCTGGGGCGGGCTGCAACGAGCGCATCGGTCAGGGCTGTCATTTGTGAGGTCATCTTGTGATTTTGTCAGTTGCGTCCTGGGCGAGTGCAAAGGCCACCGGGTACTCCCCTCCGCGAATGTCCCCCGGCCTTCGGCCTCCTCCTTTATTTCGCTGCGCGGAGCACCCGATGCCCTGTGCACTGGGACACGCTGCTGGTGTGCCGTGATCAACGACTGCTCTGTGCAACGCACCCGTCGATGGGGTGCCTTGCGCAGCGAAATAAAGGAGGAGGGGCGCAGCCCCGGGGGACATTCGCGGAGAAAGGTACCCCGTCGGCGGGTGCGCGCCCTGAATCCCCGAACCCCTGAGCCCCTGAGCAAGGTAGCAAGTCAAGTATCGACATGCACCTTGCCATCCTTCACCACCTTGGCCCACTTGGCGATTTCGGTGGCGATGAACTGCTTGAATTTGTCCTGCGAGCCGCCACCGTCCTCCGCGCCATAGGTGTCGAGCTTTTCCTGCACGTCGGGCATCGCGAGCACCGCGTTGACATCGCGGTTGACCTTGTCGGCCACGGGCTGCGGCAGCTTGCCCGGGCCTGCCAGGCCGTACCAGGTGGTGGCCTCGAAGCCCGCGAAGCCTTGCTCCTGCATGGTGGGAACGTTGGGGTGGCCCTTGGCGCGTTTGGCCCGGGTCTGCGCCACGGCCAGCACGCGGCCGCTTTTTACATGCGGCGTGGCTGCGGTCATGGTTTCGAAGCTGTATTGAATCTGGCCGCCCATGAGGTCGGCCAGGAGCGGGCCGCTGCCTTTGTAGGGCACATGCAGCGCATCCACCTTGGCCTGCAGCTTGAACATCTCGAGCGCAAGGTGCTGTGCAGAACCGGCGCCCGCGGAGCCGAAGCTCACCGTGCCGGGCGAGGCCTTGCAAGCGGACACGATGTCGTTCACCGTGAGCGCCTTTTGCGCCGGGCTGGCAATCAGCAGGTTGGGCGTGACACCCACGAGCACGATCGGGACGAAGTCGCGTTCCACGCTGTAGCGCAGCTTGGGCTGCAGGCTGGGCGCGAGCGCGTGGCTGTTGATGTGAGCCATGAGCAGTGTGCTGCCGTCGCTGGGCTGCTGCGAGACGTATTCGGCCGCCAGCACGCCCGCCACGCCGCCCTTGTTCTCGACGATGACCTGCTGGTTCCACATGGTCGTGAGTTTTTGCGCCACCACGCGCGCAAGCGCATCGGTGCCCCCTCCCGGCGGAAACCCCACCACGATGCGCACCGGCCCGCTGGGCCACTCCTGCGCAAAGAGCCGGGGCACGCCCAGCGTGGCGGCCGCGGCACCCGCGGCTTGAATCAGCGAACGTCTCTGCATCATCTTTGTCTCCAGTGTGTGGTGGGTCTGATGCGCGCCGGTGTCGTTTGCGACTACGCGGCTTTTTGCAAGCTGGCAGGCGCTGCCGCGTGGCTGGCGAAATGGTCCATTGCCGCGTGCACGCCGCTGCCCGCCAGCTTGATGCCCGCGAGCTTCATGCCCATTTCGACGCCCGCCACCATGGCAACCAGCGTCAGGTCGTTGCTGTCGCCCAGGTGGCCCATGCGGAACATGCGGCCCTTGAGCTTGCCGAGGCCGGTGCCCAGCGAAAGATCGAAGCGCTGGTGAATCAGGCGGCGCAGCGCGTCGGCATCGACGCCTTCGGGCGTGATCACGCCGGTGAGCACGGGCGAATACACGGCCGGGTCGGCGCACTGGATCGGCAGGCCCCAGGCGTTGACCGCCGCGCGCACGCCGGCAGCCCAGCGCCGGTGGCGCGCAAACACGTTGTCCAGCCCTTCGCCGAGCAGCATGTCGAGCGACTCCGAGAGGCCGTAGAGCAGGTTGGTGTTGGGCGTGTAGGGCCAGTAGCCGTCCTTGTTCATCTCCACGATCTCGTCCCAGGCCCAGAAGGCGCGCGGCAGCTTCGCGCTTTTCGATGCTTCGAGCGCACGCGGCGAAAGCGCGTTGAAGCTGATGCCCGGCGGCAGCATCAAGCCCTTTTGCGAGCCGCTGATGGTGACGTCCACGCCCCATTCGTCGTGCCGGAAATCGGCACTTGCGAGGCCCGAGATGCTGTCGACCATCAGCAGCGCGGGGTGTCCCGCCGCATCGATGGCCTTGCGCACCGAGGCAATGTCGGATGTGACGCCGGTCGAGGTTTCGTTGTGCACCACGCACACGGCCTTGATCTTCTTTTCAGTGTCCTTGCGCAGGCGCGCCTCGATGAGGTCGGCCTGCACGCCGCGGCGCCAGCTGGGTGCGGCGGGCAGTTGTTCGTCCTTGCCCGTCCACGCGAGGAACTCGGTCGATAGGCCGAGCCGCGTGGCCATTTTTTGCCACAGCGATGCGAAGTGCCCGGTTTCGTACATCAGCACGTGGTCGCCAGGGCTCAGCGTGTTGGCCAACGCGGCCTCCCATGCGCCAGTGCCGGAAGCAGGGTAGATGGCAACCGGATGCCTGGTCTTGAAGATCTGCTTGATGCCGCCGAGCACCTTGACACCGAGCGTGCCGAACTCGGGCCCGCGATGGTCGATGGTCGGCAGGCTCATGGCCCGCAGGATGCGGTCGGGCACCGGGCTGGGGCCGGGAATCTGGAGGAAGTGGCGGCCGGTGGGATGGATGTCGAGTTGCAGCATGGACTGTCCTTTCGCTTTCAGTTTTGCATTCAAAACCGAATAAAGCATGCTGGTTTACCCTTAACAAGACGGATTGCAGCTGTGGTTTTTTGCATTCAAAATGCATTCAAGGGAAACAGACATGACTGCAGACATCATCGAAATCTCGCGCCTCGCATTGCACGACCAGGTGGCTTCGCGCCTGCGCACGATGCTGGTCGAAGGGCATATCGCGCCGGGCGCCAAGCTGAATGAACGCGAGCTGTGCCTTCAGCTGCGCGTGTCGCGCACGCCGCTGCGCGAGGCCATCAAGCTGTTGGCGGCCGAAGGGCTGGTCGACCTGCTGCCCAACCGCGGCGCGGTGGCAGTGAAGCTCACCGAGGCCGACGTGCTCAACACCTTCGAGGTGCTGGCCATGCTCGAAGGCATGTCTGGCGAGCTGGCGGCCAAGCGCATCACCGACGAAGAGCTGGCCGAGGTGCGCGCGCTGCACTACGAAATGATGGCCTGCTTCGCGCGGCGCGATCTCTCGGGCTACTACCGCCTCAACGCGCGCATTCACACCGCCATCAACGAGGCCGCGGGCAACCCGGTGCTGGCCAGCACCTACCGCTCCATCAACGCTCGCGTGCAGTCGCTGCGCTTTCGCACCAACCAGAACGACGCCAAGTGGAAGCACGCCGTCGAAGAGCATGAGCAGATGGTCAACGCGCTGGCCACGCGCGACGCACCGGCGATGCGCAAGGTGATGGTCGCGCACCTCATGCGCAAGCGCGACACGGTGCTGGAGCTGATGCGCGCCGGCGAAATCTACCCACAGACCCACAAAGCGAGCTGACCCCACACCATGCGCGTCGATCCCGCCAGCCACATCCAGCCCGCCGGAACCGTTCTTCCGCCCAACGAAACCTGCGATGCGCTCGCACGCCGGCTGCGCGCTGAAACGCAGGGCGAGGTGCTGTTCGACGACGGTTCGCGCGGGCGCTACGCCACCGACGCGTCGATCTACCAGATCACGCCGGTCGGCGCGTTCGTGCCGACCAATGAGCAAGACATTGCCACCGCCATCGACATTGCGCGCGACCTGAAGGTGCCTGTGCTCGCGCGCGGCGGCGGCACCAGCCAGTGCGGCCAGACCACGGGCGCCGCACTGGTGATCGACAACAGCAAGCATTTCCGCCGTGTGCTCGACGTGAATGTGGAAGAGGGCACCGCCACCGTCGAGCCGGGCCTGGTGCTCGACCACCTGAACGCGCATCTCAAGCCGCACGGCCTCTGGTACCCGGTGGACGTGTCGACCAGCGCGCAGGCCACGCTGGGCGGCATGGCGGGCAACAACTCCTGCGGCTCGCGCTCCATTGCCTACGGCAACATGGTGCACAACGTGCTCGGCGCGAGCGCCTGGCTTTCGAGCGGCGAGCTGGTCGAATTCGGCCCGCAGGCCACGCTGGCCCCCCGCGCTGCCGGGATTGCGCAGTTCGTGCATGGGCTGGCTGTCGAGCACCGCGAGCAGATCCACGCCCACTGGCCCAAGGTGCTGCGCCGCGTGGCCGGCTACAACCTGGACATCTTCGACAACCAGAGCGAGCGGCCCTACACGGCCGACGGCAGCGTGAACCTTGCGCACCTGCTGATCGGCGCGGAAGGCACGCTGGCCTACACCAAGAGCCTCAAGCTCAAGCTCGCGCCGCTGCCGCGCGCCAAGGTGCTGGGTATCGTGAACTTTCCGACCTTCCATGCGGCCATGGATGCGGCGCAGCACATCGTGAAGCTCGGCCCCACTGCGGTGGAACTGGTCGACCGCACGATGATCGAGCTGAGCCTTGCCAACCCGGCCTTCAAGCCCACGGTGGAAACGGCGCTCATCGGCAAGCCGGCGGCCATCTTGCTGGTGGAGTTTGCGGGTGCCGACAAGGCCGCGCTGCTGCCGCGGCTCAAGCAACTGGTCGAGCTCATGGGCGACCTGGGGCTGCCCGGCAGCGTGGTCGAAATGCCCGACGACGCGCGCCAGAAGAACCTGTGGGAGGTGCGCAAGGCCGGCCTCAACATCATGATGAGCCTGAAGGGCGACGGCAAACCGGTGAGCTTCATCGAAGACTGCGCCGTGCCGCTCGAGCACCTGGCCGAATACACCGATGCCCTGACCGAAGTGTTTGCCCGGTACGGCAGCCGCGGTACCTGGTACGCGCATGCCTCGGTCGGCACGCTGCACGTGCGGCCGATTCTGGACATGCGCGCAGACGGCGGCGCCAAGATGCGTGCCATTGCCGAAGAAGCCGCCGCGCTGGTGCGCAAGTACAAGGGTGCCTTCAGCGGCGAGCATGGCGACGGCCTGTGCCGCGGCGAATGGATCGAATGGCAGTTCGGCCCCGCCATCAACGAGGCGTTTCGCGCCATCAAGCAGAAGCTCGATCCGGCCAACCTGTTCAACCCCGGCAAGATCATCGACACGCCGCGCATGGACGACGGCGCGCTGTTCCGCTTTGCGCCGCCCACGGCGCCCAAGCCCTACCGGCGCATCGAACTCAAGCCCGTGCTCGACTGGTCGGCCTGGAACGTCAACGCCGATCCGGTGACCGAGCAGACCACCGCACCCGGCACCGGCGGCGACAGCACCGGCGGCTTGGCCAAGGCCGCCGAAATGTGCAACAACAACGGCCACTGCAGAAAGTTCGACGCCGGCACCATGTGCCCGAGCTACCGCGTGACGCGCGACGAGCAGCACCTCACACGCGGCCGCGCCAACACGCTGCGGCTCGCGCTCTCGGGCCAGCTCGGACCCGACGCCTTCACCAGCGAAGAGATGCACGAGACCATGGACCTGTGCGTCGGCTGCAAGGGCTGCAAGCGCGACTGCCCGACCGGCGTGGACATGGCGAAGATGAAGATCGAGTTTCTCGATCACTACAAGAAGCGCCACGGCCACACGCTGAAGGACAAGATCGTGGCCTACATGCCCGACTACGCGCGCACGGCCAGCCGCATGCCGTGGCTCATGAACCTGCGCAACACCTTGCCCGGGGCGGCCTGGCTGGGCGAAAAACTGCTGGGCTTTTCCGCTCGCCGGTCGCTGCCCGAATGGCGCTCCGACACCTTCTGGCGCGCCAAGGCCGACCTGCACGGCACGTTCGCCAGCCGCGAGGCCGTGCTGTCGGTACAGGCGAACGGCGGCAAGGCCGCGGTGCTTTTCGTCGATACCTTCAACGGCACCTTCGAAAGTGAGAACGCGCTGGCTGCAGCGCGCGTGCTCAAGGCCGCGGGCTACACGCTGCACACGGTCGAAAAAAGCGGCGGGCACCACTGCTGCGGCCGCACCTTCCTGGCGAGCGGCATGGTGGCTGAAGCAAAACGCCGTGCCGAGGCACTGATCGACGCGCTCAAGCCGCTGGCCGAGGCGGGCATTCCTATCGTCGGGCTCGAGCCGTCATGCCTGCTGACGCTGCGCGACGAAACCCTGGTGATGGGCTTTGGCAAGAAGGCTGAAACCGTGGCCAGGCAAGCCCTGCTGTTCGAAGAGTTCATTGCACGCGAGCTGAAGGCCGGCCGCTTCGCGCTTGCGCTCACGCCCGCGACGGCGCCGATCCTGCTGCACGGCCATTGCCACCAGAAGGCCTTCGGCGCGGTCAGCCCGGTGCTGGAGGTGCTGCGGCTCATTCCCGGCGCCGAGCCCGAGCTGATCGAAAGCTCCTGCTGCGGCATGGCGGGCAGCTTTGGCTACGAGGCGCGCCATATCGACGTGTCAATGCAGATGGCCGAGGCCAGCCTGTTGCCGGCGATCCGCGCGAAGCCGGGAGCCATTGTGGTGGCCGACGGCACCAGCTGCCGCCACCAGATCGGCGACGGCGCGCAGCGCGAAGCCGTGCACGTGGCCGTGCTGCTGGAGCGGCACCTCGCACCGCCAGCCCCGGTCGGTTGAACGGCCTTCGCGGGTGGCACAAAATGACGCGATGAACGATGAAGCAGCAGCGACAACAGCAGCAGCCGCAGTTGCGGCGGCGCCCGGCTTCGCGCTGTTCGACACGGCCATAGGCGCATGCGCGCTGGCCTGGGGACCGCGCGGGCTCATCGGCGTGCAACTGCCCGAAGAAAGCGGGGCGGCTGCCACCCGGGCGCGCATGCGGCGCCGCTTTCCGGATCTGACCGAGGCCGTGCCGCCCGAGAGCGCGCAGAAGGCAATCGCAGCCATCCAGGCCCTGCTGCAAGGCGCGCCCGATGACCTGAGCGGCATCGAGCTCGACATGAGCCGCGTGTCGGAATTTCATCAACGCATCTACGCCATTGCCCGCCGCATTCCGCCCGGGCAGACGCGCACCTATGGCGACATTGCGGCTGAGCTGGGGGACAAAGCCCTCTCGCGCGCGGTAGGCCAGGCCATGGGCCACAACCCCTTCGCGCCGGTGGTGCCGTGCCATCGCGTGCTGGCCGCGGGCAACAAGCCCGGCGGCTTTTCGGCGGGCGGCGGCACGCTGACGAAACTGCGCATGCTCGACATCGAAGGCGCGCGGCCGAACGGCATGGCGTCGCTGTTTTAGAAAAATCGGCGGCGGAGCAAATCAGCGGCTGGCGGACAATTTCTTTTCGCGCAAAGCGGCGGTGGTTACCGGAACGTGCACGCTCCAGCGCTTGTGAGGCAGCGCGACCTGCGCGCAGGTGACCATGACATTGCGCCCCGTCATGCCGTAGCTGCGGGGTGTCCACTGCGTCGCCAGAGGGACCTTGCACCTGGGGACGAGGATCTTCAGATTCGGATCGAGCGCTACCCAGCCGCCATGCCCGGCTGCGTTCTCCCTGGCGACAAAGCTGCGGGCCTCCTCCCGAATCTCGTACAGGCCGTGAATCTCGGCGTTGGAGCGGGCGTCTTCAATGCTCCATGAAGCCAAGCAGTGCGCCGATGCAAGGAGCAAACTGAGGGACAGGAGGAGGGGCCTGTGCACATGGCCGCTGGCAGCGCGTTTCCTCATTCCTGCTTCGACGCCGCCTGCTCGGCCCTCATGATCTGGTGCCGCTGCCAGTAGCGGCCGACGGCGCCCTTGAAGTTGTCTTTCTGCTTGCCCAGCCCGCCCACCTTCACCTTGGTGGTGCGCGCACCCAGCATGCCCTTGTCGTGGTGGGTGACGATCAGCATGTCGGCGAAGGCGTTGTCCTGGAAGGTCAGGTCCTTGACCTCGTCCCATCCGATCGTCGAACCGCCGTCGACGCTCTGGTGCAGCCCCTGGTAGCTCACCTGTACGCGCTCGTTGTTCTTCAGCGCAAATTCGACCGGCGGAAAGTGGCGCAGCACCACGGCGCGTTCTTCTTCCGTGGCGGGTTGGTAGCGGTAGGCAAGGCTCAGTTCGTGGTTCTGCACGAAGCGCTGCTCATAGTCGCTCCACATCCGCGCCTCGATGTCGGCGGCAGTCTCGATTTCGTCGGCCCAGCAAGCTCCCGGCGTGGTCGCGACAATGGCGCCATAAGCGCTCTCGGGCACGTGATGCCCCACGTTGCGCATGCGCTCCAGCAGCGGAGGGTGGGTGTCGTAGGGGTGCGGCACATCGGCGGTTTTCATCGTCTCGATGAAGGCCTCCGAGCCCGCATACGGCGGCAGGCCCGCGGCCACGAAGCCCGCAATGCCAAGCGCGCCGTCGTGCTGGCGGTTGTGCTCGAAGAGTTTCTGCTCCACGTCGTTGCGGTAGCTCGCATAGGCAGAAATCTTGATGAGCGACTGCACGATGGCGTTGGGCGCCGTCAGGCCCGCGGAGACACGGTCGGCCATGAATTCGCGTTCGCGGCTGTCGCGCGCCAGCGCGAACGAAAAGATCATGCGGTACAGGCGCAGCAAGAAGTGCGCAACGATGGTCAGGCCGCCGCTGCGCATTTCCCAGGTGTACTGGTCGAACTGCTGCAGCTTGGGGCCGAGCGCCGCGCTGCTTCGGGTGTCGCCGCCGCCCAGGTGGGCCAGTTCGTGTGCGAGCACCGCATCGGCTTCGGTCTGGTCGAGCACGCGCAGCAGCGGAATGCTCACGAACAGCGTGCGCCCATGCAGCGTACGGCCGCGGACGTCGCAGGGCGTCTCGGTCACGAAAAAGTTGGTGTCGATGCCGGCAACGATCTGGTCGGGCGGCGCGGTCTTTACGCGGGCGGCCAACTCGCGGATGCGATTCCACAGGCGCGGGGCATCGGCTTCGGCGACCACTTCACCCTCGATCACATTGCCGAAGGGCAGCTTCTTGAAAAGCGTGTAGATCGCATAGAACACGGCCATGGCCGCCGCAATGCCGGCAATGGCAATCAGCTTGACGTAATAGCTCTGCATGAAATACGCAGTGAGCCAGAACGACAGCCACACCAGCATCGCGCTCTGCAGCACGACCTCGACCGCGCTCGACACGGTCATGAGCCGCCAGCCCGCCACAAAGCTGGCATAGCGCAGGCCGCGGTTGGCAAAGGCGAGGGCGCCCAGCACCAGGGCCGCTGCCAGCAGCGCCGCGCCGAGCGCCAGCGTCCATATGGCTGCGCGGTCGGCCCAGTGGAACTGCCATTGCATCGAATAGGGGCTGCACACCTGGTCGCGAAAGTCCTTGTCTTCGGGGGCGGTGGCGCTGCAGGCCCCGGACAGCGGATGGCTGCGATAGAACTCGGCAGTCAATGCCTTGTCTTCTGCAGACAGGCGGGTGTCGGAAGCGATGCGCGCTTCGATTGCCTGCAAGAACTCGGCGTCTTGCGAGCGCAGCGCGTATTCGGTGAAAACCAGTGTCGCCGCCGGTATGGCGAAAAGCGACACCAGCGTGAGCAAGAACACGCGAAAAAGGTCTTTATGGATCGTGCGCGCGACGGCCATGGCTAGCTCCCTCCAGGAGACAGTTGTTGTGAATCGTTCTAAATTTCCGGGAAGCCGATAGCGTAGCCGCCGATTGCGTCGTTGCGAATATCCAGGAGGGCGGCGGTGCGAACCATCTGAATACCAAGTTCGTACTCTTTCGCCAGAATTAGCAATGGCCCGGCGCCGACCCCACGCCTGCACCGTTCGCCGCGCTTGGCGACAATCGGTTCGATGCGTTCTTCTCCCTTCTTCAAGATGGCCCTGTTGCTGGGCCTGCTCTCCGCCATCGGTCCCTTCGCCATCGACATGTACCTGCCGGCGCTGCCTGCCATCGGCCAGAGCTTGCGCGCCGACATCGGCGCGGTGCAGATGAGCCTCACGGCGTTCTTTCTTTCGCTGGGCGCGGGCCAGTTGCTGTACGGACCGATCTCCGACATGGTCGGGCGCAAGCCGCCGCTCTATGCCGGGCTGGTGCTGTTTGCGCTTGCGAGCATCGGCTGCGCGCTGGCCACCGACATCCATACGCTGATCGTGCTGCGCCTGGTGCAAGGCCTGGGGGCGGCGGCTGGCATGGCGATTCCGCGCGCGGTGGTGCGCGACCTGCACACCGGCACCGACGCGGCACGGCTCATGTCGCTGTTGATGCTGGTGTTCAGCGTGTCGCCGATCCTCGCACCGCTGGCCGGCAGCGCCGTGATTGCGCTCACGGGATGGCGCGGCGTGTTCTGGGCCGTGACCATTGCCGCGGCGGCGGGCCTGGCGATGATGGTCACGCAGCTGCAAGAGACGCGGCCTCCGTCGCAGCGTGTGGAAAGCAGCCTCGGCAGCGCCTTGTCGGCCTACTGGCTGCTGCTGCGCGACTGGCACTACCTTGGGCTGGTGTTCATCGGCAGCTTCGCGATGGCGGGCTTTTTTACCTACCTGGCGAATTCGTCGTTCGTGATGATCGACCACTACGGCCTGTCGCCCGCGATGTACAGCGTGGCCTTCGGCGTGAACGCAGCGGCCTTCATCGGCGCCTCGCAGCTCACGGGTTCGCTCGGCGAGCGCTTCGGGCTGGTGGGCCTCGTCAAGTTCGGCGTGGTGGCCTCGTGCGCAGCCATGGTTGCCATGTTCACTTACTTTGCGACGGGCGGCGACAACCTCTGGGTGCTGATCGTCCTTTACTTCATTGCCTCGGGCTTCATGGGCCTGGTGATCCCGACCACCGGCGTGCTGGCGCTGGAGATGCACGGCGCCATTGCCGGCACGGCCTCGGCGTTGCTCGGCACGCTGCAGATGCTGACCGGCGCGCTGGCCATGGCGGTGGTGGGCCTCTTTACCGACGGGCGTCCACTGCCGATGGTGACCGGCATGGCCGGCGGCGCGCTCATTGCGCTGGTGCTGACCTGGCTCACGCTGGGGCGCGTGCCGTCGCAACCCACCCGTAGCGCACAGGGAGCGCAAGAGGCTTGAACACGACGCGGGCAGGCGCCGAGGCCCAGGCGCCCAAGAACACCGAATCCACGCACCCGGTCGACGGGCTGGAGCAACCCGCGCGCCGCCGCGCGATGCTGGTCATCATCCTCGGCATCATGGTGGCGGTGCTCGACGGCACCATCGTCAACCTGGCGCTGCCCGGCATCGCACGCGAGCTCCAGGCCAGCCCCTCGCATGCGATATGGGTGGTCAACGCCTATCAGATCGCCACGCTGGTCATGCTGCTGCCGCTGGCGTCGCTGGGCGACCTGGTGGGCTACCGGCGTGTCTACCTGGTCGGCATGGCGGTGTTCACGGTGGCATCCATCGGCGCCATTTTCGCCAATTCGCTCGGTACCTTGATTGCCGCCCGCACCTTCCAGGGCCTGGGGGCGGCCGGCATCATGAGCGTGAATGCCGCGCTGGTGCGGCTGACTTTTCCCTCGGCGCTGCTGGGGCGCGGCATGGCCATCAACTCGATGGTGGTGGCCACGTCTTCCGTGGCGGGGCCCTCCGTGGCGGCGGCCATCCTGTCGGTGGCTTCATGGCAGTGGCTCTTTGCCATCAATGTGCCGCTCGGGCTGCTCGTGTTCGCGCTGGGCATGAAGGCGCTGCCGTTCAATCGCGTGGCGCCGGCAGCCGGCCTGCGCTTCTCGCCCGTAGACGTGGCGCTGAACGTGCTGATGTTCTCGCTGGTGTTCCTCGGGGTTGACCGCCTTGGCGTGCGCGAGGGCGTCGCGGCAGCCAGCGGTTCGCATGCCTCCGCCTGGCTCATCCTGCTGGCCGGGGTAGCAGTGGGCTTCTTCTATCTGCGGCGGCAGCGAACGCTGGCGGTGCCGCTTTTTCCGATCGACCTGCTGCGCATTCCGGTGTTTGCGCTGTCCATGGGCACCTCGGTGGCGGCTTTCTGCGCGCAGATGCTGGCCTATATCGCGCTGCCGTTCCTGCTGCTGGACGTGTACGGCCGCAGCCACATCGAAGCCGGCTTGCTCATTACCGCCTGGCCACTGGCCATCGTGGTCATGGCACCGCTGGCGGGCCGGCTGATCGGGCGCTACCCGGACGGGTTGCTCGGCGGCATCGGGCTGGGCCTGCTTGCCATCGGGCTGGCATTGCTGGCCGCGCTGCCGGCGCACCCGGGCAATGCCGACATCGCCTGGCGCATGGCGCTGTGCGGCCTGGGGTTCGGCCTGTTCCAGTCGCCGAACAATCACACCATCGTGACCTCGCCGCCGGCGCACCGCAGCGGCGCGGCCAGCGGCATGCTGGGCACGGCGCGGCTCACGGGGCAGACACTGGGGGCGGTGGTGCTGGCGGGCGTGTTCAGCGTGTGGAGTGCGCACGGCGGCCACGGGCCGGTGGTTGCACTGGTGCTGGCAGCCTGTTGCGCCGGTATTGCGGCGGTTTTCAGCAGCCTTCGGCTCAAGACGACAGGGCACCATGGCTGAATAGGGTAGGGTACGGCCCCATGACGGAAGTACCTGAAACCGTGGTTTGCCCGGGCTGCGATGCGGTCTTCAGCCGCACGCCCCTGAAGCCGCGCGAGGTTTCGCGCTGCGCCCGCTGCGGCACCGAGCTTTATCGCCACGCCGGCGACCAGCAGCGCCGCATCCTGCCGCTGACGGTGGCGTCGCTCATCATGTTTGCCATTGCCAACCTGTTTCCGATCGTCGAGATCGAGCTCCAGGGCCTGCGCAGCCAGACCACGCTGGTCGGCGCCGTGCTGGTGCTGAGCACCGAGGGCATGTCGCTGGTGGCGGTGCTGGTGCTGGCGACGACGCTGCTTTTTCCGCTGCTGCAGCTTTGCATACTGGCCTATTTGCTGGTCCCGCTGCAGCGCGAGCACCGGCCGGCCGGCTTTGCCGTTCTGGTGCGCGCCATGCAGATGCTGCGGCCCTGGGGCATGGTCGAGGTGTTCCTGCTCGGCGTGCTGGTCGCCATCGTCAAGCTGTCGAGCATGGCCACCGTGGTGGCCGGGCCGGCGCTCTGGGCCTTTATTGCGCTCACCGTCATGCTCACGGCGGTGCTTTCGTTCAATCCCAATGCCTTCTGGGAAATGACCTTTCGCCCGCCCGGCGAGCCGAAGGAGGGCGCTGCGTGATCGGCCCTTTTCTCCATACGCACGACGACGGCGACGAAACCCCGGTGGCCACGGCCGCTTCGCTCGGCCTGGTGGCCTGCCCGCATTGCGACGCCGTCTGGCGCGACGCCGCCGAGGGCGAGCCCTGCGGCCGCTGCGGCACCCGCCTGTACACGCGCAAGCCCTACAGCCTGAGCCGCACCTGGGCCTTCCTGATTGCGGCCTGCATCATGTACATACCGGCCAACCTGCTGCCGGTGATGATCACGCGCACGCTGTTCGGTGCGCAGTACGACACCATCCTGAGCGGCGTCATCTATTTTTGGGTTTCGGGTGCCTACGGGCTCGCGGCGATCATCTTCATCGCAAGCTTTTTGGTGCCGCTGTTCAAGCTCACGGTACTGATCTTGCTCGCGCTGCTGGCCCAGCGAGCGAGCGATTGGCGCAGGCCCGAGCGGGCCAAGCTCTATCACATCGTCGAGATCATCGGCCGCTGGTCGATGCTCGACGTGTTCGTGGTGTCGCTGCTCACCGGGCTGGTGCAGATCCAGGGCTTTGCGGTCATCAATGCGGGCGTGGGCATTGCGGCCTTCGGCTCGGTGGTGGTGCTGACCATGCTCGCCTCGCTGAGCTTCGACCCCAGGCTCACATGGGACAGCAAGGAACAGCAGCAAGCCGAGCGGCAACGAAATGAACCGGCACCCGACAACAGGGAAGAAAAACCAGCATGAGTGAAGAAGACGTCAAACCGAACGACAACCAGGCCCCGCCCGGCTTGCCGCCGCCCCGCGTGGTGCGCCGGCGCCAGTGGCTGCCTTCGCTGATCTGGCTGATTCCCATCGTGGCCGCGCTGGTCGGCGTGATGCTGATCGCCAAGATACTGATGGAGCGCGGGCCCGAGATCGTGCTCACCTTCAACACCGCCGAAGGCCTGGAAGCCGGCAAGACCGCCGTCAAGTACAAGGACGTGCAGATCGGCACCGTGCAGAGCCTCCGGCTTGCGCGCGACCGCTCGCACGTGCGGGTGATCGTGCAGCTCAACAACGAAGCCAAGAGCTTCACCGCCGAAGACTCGCGCTTCTGGGTGGTGCGGCCGCGGCTCGACACCTCCGGCATTTCAGGCCTGGGCACCTTGCTGTCGGGCGCATACATCGGCGCCGATGCGGGCGTGTCGACTGAAACCGCGAGCGAGTTCAAGGGCCTCGAGGTGCCGCCCATCGTCACGCGCGATGCATCGGGCCAGCAGTTTCTGCTGCGCGCCACCGACATCGGTTCGCTCGACGTGGGCTCGCCGGTGTACTTCCGGCGCATCAAGGTGGGCCAGGTGGCCGCCTATGAACTCGATGGCGACGGCCGCGGCGTGACGCTGCGCATCTTCGTCAATGCGCCTTACGACAAGTTCGTGGGCGTGAACACGCGCTTCTGGCAGGCGAGCGGCATCGATGCGCAACTGAGCGCGAGCGGCTTTACCCTGCGCACGCAATCGCTTGCCACCATCTTGCTGGGCGGCATTGCCTTCAAGGCGCCGGACGACGCCATGGGCCCGCTGGCCAAGGAAAACACGGCTTTCACGCTCGCCGAAGACGAAACCACGGCCATGAAGGAGCCTGACGGTCCGCCGCAAACGCTGCTGATGTACTTCAACCAGTCGCTGCGCGGCCTCACGCCGGGCGCACCGGTCGACTTCCGCGGCGTGGTGATCGGCGAGGTCAAGTCCATCGGCGTGGAGTTCGATCGCGCCGAGCGGGAGTTCCGCATGCCGGTGTTGGTGCAGGTCTACCCGGACCGCCTGCGCCGCCGCGCCGGCGAAAGCGGCGTGGAATCGCGCGCCACGCAGCAGGAGCGCCTGCGCTTCCTGGCTGAAAAGGGCCTGCGTGCGCAGTTGCGCAACGGCAATCTGCTGACAGGGCAGGTGTACGTGGCGCTCGACTTTTTCCCGAAGGCGCCGCCGGCAAAGATCGACGTGACGAAGAACCCGATCGAGCTGCCCACCATGGCCAACAGCCTCGACGAGATCCAGTCGCAGGTGCAGGAGATTGCGAGCAAGCTCAACAAGGTGCCATACGAGCAGATTGCCGCCGACCTGCGCACCACGCTCACCACGCTGAACAAGACGCTCACCAGCACCGAGCAGGCGGTAACGCGCATCAACACCGACGTAACGCCCGAGCTTGCCGCGGCCATGAAGGACGTTCGCAAGACGGTCAACAACGCCGAGCGCACGCTGGCCGACGATTCGCCGCTGCAGCAGGACATGCGCCAGACGCTGCGCGAGCTGACCCGCGCCGCCGGTTCAGTGCGCGTGCTGACCGACTACCTCGAGCGGCACCCCGAGTCGCTGCTGCGCGGCAAACCGGACGACAAGAAATGAAGAAAAATTCAAAACCGCTCCTTCTTGGTGCCGCTGCGGCCGCGCTGATGGTCCTTGCGGGTTGCGCGAGCAAGCCCGACAACTACTACACGCTGGCCAGCACGGTACCGGCGGCCGAGGCCGCCCCTTCGACCATCGGCACCGCTGCGCCTATCTACATAGAGCTGGCGCCGGTGGCGGTGCCCGAACGGCTCGCAAGGCCGCAGATGGTGGTGGGGCGCTCCAACGGCAGCGTGCAGGTCGATGTGCTCGAGCAGCACCGCTGGGCCGCGTCGTTCGAAAGCGAACTGCAAGATGCTTTGGCCAGCGGCATCGCAGCCCGGCTTGGCGCGCTCGACGTTACCAAGGGCGGCCGCCAAACATCTCAGCCCGTGTGGCGTATTGCGGTGCAGGTGCGCCAGTTCGACGCCATCGATGGCGGCCGCGTGGACGCAGGCTTCAGCTGGACGCTGCGGCGCACCGACGAGACCCGCACCATGGTCTGCCAGCTGAACGTGGGCGAGGGTGTCGCAAGCGGCATCGACGCGGTGGCGCAAGGCGCACAGCGCATCACGGCGGCAGCGGCGGCGGCCATTGCACGCAGCGTGAGCGCGGCAAGAGCGAATCCGTCAGCAACGGCTTGCCCGGCCTGAAAATGCCATAGCCAGGCCCAGGAGCGAACGCCATGGCACAGATCGGCAAGGCACCCTGCGACAACGCGCTGATCCTGCATGGCGCCAAGGCACAAGAGGGCACCTGTCCCGACGCCTCCAAGCCCTGGGTGCTGGCCGCCGCGATCATCGGCTCCAGCATGGCCTTCATCGACGGCACGGTCGTCAACGTGGCGCTGCCGGCCATCCAGGCAGATCTGCGGGCGACCGCATTCCAAGCGCAATGGGTGGTCGAGTCTTATGCCTTGCTGCTGGCCGCGCTGCTGCTGGTGGGCGGCGCGCTCGGCGACCATTTCGGGCGGCGCCGCATCTTCGCGGTCGGCGTCGGCATCTTCGCCGTTGCATCGGTGGCTTGCGGCCTTGCGGCCAACGTGCAGCAACTGATTGCCGCCCGCGCCGTGCAGGGCATCGGCGGGGCCTTGCTGGTGCCCGGCAGCCTGGCGCTCATCAGCGCTGCGTTTCCTGAAAAAGAGCGCGGCAAGGCCATCGGCGTCTGGTCGGGCTTCAGCGGCATTACCGCGGCCGCGGGCCCGGTGCTCGGCGGCTTTCTGGTCGACCATTTCTCGTGGGCCTGGGCCTTTCTCATCAACGTGCCGATGGCGCTCTTGGTGCTGTGGATCGTGTGGCGGCATGTGCCTGAAAGCCGTGGTTCGTCGGCCAGCGGCGGGCTCGACTTTTTGGGCGCGCTGCTCGCAACCGCCGGGCTCGGCGGCATCGTCTATGCGTTCATCGAGGCCCCCACGCAGCACTGGAATTCGCCCGCGGTGATCGCCGCCATGGCCATCGGCATCGCGGCCAGCGCGGGCTTCATTGCCGTGGAGCGCAAGGCGCAAACACCCATGCTGCCTCTGGCGCTGCTGCGCATCGGCAACTTCAGCGGCGCCAACCTGCTGACCTTGCTGTTGTACGCCGCGCTCGGCGGTGGCCTCTATTTCTTTCCGCTCAACCTGATCCAGGTGCAGGGCTACTCGGCCACGGCGGCGGGTGCGGCGCTGCTGCCGTTCATCCTCATCATGTTCGCGCTCTCGGGCTGGGCCGGCCAGCTGGTGGACCGCTTCGGACCGCGGCTGCCGCTGGTCATCGGTCCCGCGATTGCCGCGGTCGGCTTTGCATTGTTCGCGGTGCCCGGGGTCGGTGCGAGCTATTGGAGCGGCTTCCTTCCCGCGGTGGTTGTGCTGGGCTTCGGCATGACCGTGACGGTGGCACCGCTCACCACCACCGTAATGAATGCGGTGGGGCCGGAACAGGCCGGCGTTGCTTCGGGCGTCAACAACGCCGTGTCGCGCGCGGCCGCGGTGCTGGCGATTGCGGTGTTCGGCCTGGTCATGGCCTGGGCTTTCGACAGCGCGCTGGCCGAGAGCCTGCGCGGCATGGGGGCCTCGGCAGAGGTCTCGGCATTCCTGGAAGGCGAGCGCGACAAGCTGGCTGGCGCCGCGCTGCCGCCGGGCGTCGATGCGGCAACCGCCGCGGCCTTGAAGCGGGCCGTGGCCGAATCCTTCGTGGCCGGTTTTCGGTGGGTGATGCTGCTGAGCGCCGGGCTGGCGGTGCTCAGCGCCTTGAGCGCGTGGCTGATGATCGGCGGTGGGGCGGCAAAAGATCACGGCGGCGGATAGAAAAGCCTCGTTCTCGGCGGCTATTGCCGAGGCATCAACTCATAGAAGTCGAACCCGTTGCTGCGCCCGCCAAGGCACACCGCCAGGGTGTCCTCGATCTTGCGCCATTGCGCCAGCCGGTTGCGCCACTTGCGCACGCTGTGGCCCTCGTCGGGAAAGCTCATGTACTCGACCGGCCGGCCGAGCTTCTGGAGCGTGGCCACCACATCGTCCGAATCCTGCCGCAGTACGCGTACATCGTTGGCGCCGTGAATCACGAGCAGCGGCGCTGTGATGCGGTCGATCTGCGAGATAGGCGAATCCTGCAGCATGCGGGCGCGTTCCTCCGGCTTGTTCACATCGCCGAAAAAGAGTGCGAAGTAGTGGCGGTTGCGCCAGAAAGGCGGCCAGTTCTCGATCACGCGGGGCCAGTTTGCAACGCCTACGAGGTCGACGCCGCAGCGATAGTCGTGCGGCTTCTGGATAAGCTGCGCGAGCACCGAGAAACCGCCAAAGCTGCCGCCGAGCACGGCCATGCGCTTCGGGTCGGCCACGCCTTGGTCGATGGCCCATTGCACAGCCTCCGCAATGTCATGCTGGAGCCGGCCGTTGGTTTCGCGCGCGCCCGCCATCATGAAGGCTCGCCCGTAGCCGCCGGAGCCACGGTAGTTCACGTTGAGAACGGCGTAGCCCCGGTTCGCAAGCATCTGCGTGGGGGTGAAGCTCGCTGACTGCCATGAGTCGCGGACCCAGGGGCCGCCGTGAATGTTGACCACCAGTGGCGCGGGCCCCTTTACCCCGAGCGGCCGCACCAGATAGCCATGCACCACGAGACCATCTGACGCCTTGAAGGAGAAGGGCTCCATGGGCGAGAAGAGATCGGCGGTCGGCTCGCGCGGGGGAGTGAGTCGTGTGAGCTGACCGCTCGCGCGGTCCAGCAGCAGTTCGACGCTTTCGTTCTCGGTGGTCGAACGCAGCACGATGCGGCGCACGTCGTTGGCCATGCTCGCGGGACGTGTGATGACGGGCTCCGCCTCCAGCCAGCCGCGCTCCCGGGCCGTCTTCACGGCGCCGGCCACTTCACCGGCCAGTGCAGTGTCGAGGTAGGAGATGCGAGGGCGACCGGGTTCGGAAACATACGCCAGCGGCGCTCCCTGCTGCGGCGGGAACACGCCGTAATCGAGATCGACCTCGGCGTCCTCCGCGAGCAGCTTCTCCGTGCCGACGGCGAGATCGACTTCGACCAGCGCAAGCTTGTCGCGTCCCACATTCGTCAATGCCCAGAGCCTCCCCGCGCCGAGATCGATGCGTTGCGGCCAGAAGGAATCGAATGCCTTCACCGTTCTGAAGGCGCGCCAGCTGCCGTCGGGTTGGCGCAGTTCCAGCAGCCGGTCGGAGCCGTCCGCGCTTCCGAGCTGCCTCATGCGGCCCGCGAGTTCGCGCCGGGTATCGACGAACCAGGCCAGCACGCGGCTGTCGGGCTCGCTGCGCGCGATCTCGCGCACGGCGCGCGTGCGGGCATCGCCTTCGAAAAGATCCATGCTGGAGCGGTCCCGCTGGTTGGTCGCGAACAGGAAGGTGGCGCTGCCCGGCGCGCCCCCTCCCAGCATGGCCGAGCGCACGCCCGGCCAGGGCGTCACGGCCCAGGGCTTGGCGCCCGACGCCTCGGTGTCGAGCACGAAGATCTGCGTGTTCTCGTCGCCCGTGAAGTCCTTGAGGTAAGCCAGATGGCGGCTGTCGGGCAGCCACATGTAGGTTGGCCCGGACACGAAGGGCCGCGCGAGCGTGCCGGTCGCAAAGGTGCGGGTGCTGGCGCTTTTGACCTCGGCTGCATCGGTCGTCTTGCGCACGCCGAGTCCCACATCGGTACCGACCGCCTGCACCCATACAAGCTGTTGTCCATCGGGCGAGAGAACGTGGCCGTTGACCGCATCGATGTTCGCCACGAAGCGCCGCATCGGCACGAGAGGCGGGAGCGTGTTGTCCTGCCGCGCCGACACCAGTGCGGAGTGCGTGGGGCCGGTGGCGCAGCCGGCAAGCAGTGCCGCGGCGCCGCACATGGCCGCAAGAGCGGCGTACCAACGGCTTGGGGTCCTGATGTTTCTCATGCTTTTTCGTCCCTCGTGAATGTTCTGGCGTGCGGCCTTGTCCGCGCCTGGATTCTGCGGGCGACAACCTTTGGCTTTGCCAAAGGTTCGCTCGCGCACAATGGCCGGGTGCACATCCTGCTGATCGAAGATGACCTTGAACTTGGCCGCGCCCTGCAGGCCGCGCTCAAGGTCGACGGCCTGAGCAGCGAATGGCGCCGGCGGGCGGCGGATGCGCCGCGCGAGCTGGACGGGAGCGCCTTCGACTGCGTGCTGCTCGACCTGTCGCTGCCCGACGGCAATGGCCTTGAGTTGCTCGCGCGCTGGCGGCGCGAGGGCAGCAGCCTCCCGGTCATCGTGATCACCGCCCGTTCGGCGGTGGAAGACAGGCTGGCCGGGCTCGACGGAGGCGCTGACGATTTTGTGATCAAGCCCTTCGCCACCGCCGAGCTGATTTCGCGCATTCGCGCCGTGCTGCGCCGCTCGGCGCGGCAGGCCAGCGAGGTGTGGACCCTGGGCGCGCTGGCCATCGAACCGCGCCGGCATGTGGCGTCACTGAACGGCGAGCCGTTGGAACTGTCGCCGCGCGAATTCCGGCTGCTGCTCGAGCTGGCGCGCGAGCCGGGCGCCGTGGTTGCCAAGGGTGTGCTCGCGCAAAAGCTGGAGCCCCTGGGCGAGCCGGTGGATTTCGCCGCGGTGGAGGTGCATGTGTCCAACCTGCGGCGCAAGATCGGCGGTGCCATGGTGCACACCGTGCGCGGCGTGGGCTACATGCTCGTGTCATGAGCAGGCTGTGGCGCCCCTCGCTCGTGCAGCGTGTGTTTCTTGCGGTGCTGCTGGCCTTCGTTTTCGTGCTGCTGGCATTGCAGGCGTACATGTATATCAACTTCCGGCAGTCGTTGACCGTCGACCAGGGGTTGAGCCGGCTCGGCAGGTCGTTGACGCAAGCGATCTCGCAGCTCGATGACGAAGCGCGCGTGCGCGCCGTGATCGCCTCGGCCGAAACGATCTACAAGACCATGCGGATCAGCGGCAACCCGGCGGGGACGCTCCGGTTCCAGCTGTCGAACCGCGGTGGCAAGCTGATTCATTCGTCGCCGGAACTGCGCAGCGAGATCCTGGCCGGGCCGTTGGGAAAGGTGGCAACGCAGCATATCGATGGCGAGCCGTATTGGGTGTACCAGGACGAAACGCCGCGCTGGTCACTGCGCATCGCGGAGCCCGAGCGCACGTTCGCCAAAGTGCTGCCCAACAACACGCGCAGCGTGCTGCCGTACCTGCTGCTCGCCTTTCCTATCGTGCTGCTTCCGGTCTGGTTTGCGGTGAAGCACGGCTTGCGGCCGTTGCGGCGCCTGGCCGACGGCATCGGGCATCGGAAGGCGTCCGACCTTTCGCCGCTCGGAGTCGCTCCGCCCTATGCGGAACTCAAGCCTCTGACCTCCGCGCTCGAGCGCATGCTGCAGCAGCTGCGCGACAAGGTAGAGCGCGAACGCGCGTTCGTGCATGACGCCGCGCACGAACTGCGAACGCCGATGGCAGTCATTGCCGCGCAAGCGCACGCGCTGGCGGGCGCAAACAGCAGCGAGAGCAGGGGCCGCGCGCAGGCCCATCTGGAACAGGCGATCGCGCGGGCTTCGCATCTGACGCAGCAGCTACTCGATCTTGCGCTGCTGGACGATGCCCAGCCCGCGGTGCCAAAGCACATCGACGTTGCCCAGCTGACGCGCGAGATCCTCGCGCAGGCAGCGCCGCGCGCGATGGCTCGGGGCATCGACCTGACATTCGATGCGCCGGACAGCCTGGACGCGACCATCGATGTGCCGGCGTTCCAGTCGATAGTGGAGAACCTGCTCAACAACGCGATTCAGTATGTGCAACACGGTGCACACGTGACCGTAACGCTTCGCGCCGAAGACGCAGCAGGCCTGGTGCTCACGGTGGCGGACGATGGTCCCGGTATTCCGATGGCCGAGCATCAACAGGTGTTCGAGCGTTTCTATCGCGGAGCGGGGCACGAAGCGAGCGGTTCCGGCCTGGGACTTGCCATCGTCAGGCAGGCTGTTGGCCGCATGGAGGGGAGGGTGGAGGTGACCGAAGGCCTTTTGAAAAAGGGCGTGGGCTTCCGCGTCGTGCTCCCGGCGGCCCCGGAGGGTTGACAAGCACCTCCCGCCAAATTGATACCGGACCTATAGGCTCACAATCCGAGCCAGATCCGGATGTTCCTGGACAAGGATGCGGCCAAGGCCGCCCGCGCAATGCGGGCGATGATGAGGATGATCAAGCTCGACCTCGCCGCCGCGCAGAAAGCCTTCGACGGCGAGTGAGCAAGAGCTGGCCCTACACCAGCCGCCGGATCGCCTTCTTGCGCCACACCAGCCGGTAGTAGGCCGTTTGCAGCAGCAGCATCGCCCCGAAAGTCACGGGGTAGGCATACCAGATGCCGTTGAGGCCGATGCGGTGGCTCATGAACCAGGCCACGGGCACCTCGATGCCGATCAGGCAGAGGATCGAGATGGCCGTGGGCACCAGCACCGAGCCGCTGGCCCGCATGATCCCCGAGATGGCCGCGGCCATGCCGAAGATCACCAGGCTCCACAGCATGATGTGCAGCAGCGTCTGCGCGATTTCGATCACCGGCGCGCTGGTGATGAAAAATCCCATGAGATGGCGCGAGAACAGGTAGCCCAGCAGCACCAGTCCGCCCGTGAGCGCCAGGTTCATCAGCAGCGCGGTCTTGGCGATGGCGCCGAGCCGGTCCGCTCGGCCCGCGCCGATGGCCTGGGCGCCGAGGATCGATGCCGTGATGGCGATCGAGATGGCCGGAAACTGCACATACGCCACCACCTGGTTCACCGCGCCATATGCCGCGGTAGCGCTGGAGCCATAGCCGTTCACCAGCGAGAGCAGGGCGATTTCAGCCAGCGCCACCACGATCATCTGCACGCCCGTGGGCACGCCGACCTTGAGCACCGCCTTCAGCAGCTTGGGGTCGATGCGCAAGTGGCGGATCAGCTCTGCATCGGGTGCCAGCGGACTGCCGCGGCTGCGCAGGCGCCACGCCATCCACAGCGTGGCAACGACGAAGGCAATCACGGTCGCCCAGGCGCCGCTCGCAACGCCGAGCTGCGGCAAGCCGCCCCAGCCGCGAATGAGCGCCGGGGTGACGATGAGCCCCACAACCGTGGAAATGATCAGCGTGAGCAGCGGCGTGACCGTGTCGCCCACACCGCGCAGCATGGCGGTGGACAGCAGAAAGACGAACAGGCCCGGCATCGCGATCAGCATGATGCGGGCGTAGCTCGTGGAGTCGGCCAGCACGTCCGGCGGCGTGCCGAGCAATGCCAGCAGCGGCGTGGTGAAGGCGCCGCCGAACACCGCCACGGCGAGTCCCAGCAGAATGCCGACCGCCAGCGTGGTGCCCGCCACGGCCTTGGCCTTGGCGACGTCGCGCGCGCCCCAGGCCTGGCCGATGAGCACCGAGGCCCCGGCGCCCAGTCCGATGACGAACGCGATGAAGAAGAACATCACCGGAAAGAAGCTCGACACCGCCGCCAGTGCGCTGACGCCGATCATCTGGCCGATGTAGATGTTGTTGATGGTGCCGGACAGCGACTGCAGGATGTTGCTGAGCAGCATCGGTGCCAGGAAGAACAGGAAGGTCTTCCACAGTGCGCGTGGCGCGCCGCGCAGTCCGGTCTTGTCCGTCGGGTTTTCAGTGGTGGCGGTTGGCGTCGTGCTCATGCGGCGGCGCTCCATCCGGCAGCAGAAAGCTTCTGCAGATGCGCCCTGATGTCTTCGGGCCATGGCGCGACAAGCTCGTCGAAGCGCTCGCGTTCGCCTGCAAACAATGCGCGCGTCGCTTCCTCGAAGCCGGGCAGGTCGCCCGCAATGGCCGTCATGAAGCGGTAGGTGGCTTCTCTCGCGGCGCGCTCGGTGTCGCGATCGGCGTGCACGCGGCGCGCGTCGTCGACGAGGCGGCGCAATGCGACCGAGGCGCCGCCTGGCTGGCGGCCGAGCCAGTCCCAGTGGCGCGGCAGCAGGGTGACTTCACGTGCCACCACACCGAGCTTGGGGCGCCCGACGGTGCGCGGCGCTTCGTCCGGGGTTTCGGGTTCGGTGGGCGCCTCTTCGCGCAGGTCGAGATCGAGCTGTGCACCGGTCGCATCGTCGAAAAGCAGCACCGAGGCGGCATCGGGGAGCAGGCGCAGTTGTGCGAGGACCTCGGTTTTGGTGCCGCCTGCAATGCGCCGGAAACCGGAAAAGGCGGTCATGGTGGTGCTGGCCAAGGCTGTTGGAGTTGTTGTGTTCATGGGATTTATTTTATCCGGGTAAAACCACAAAGGCAATATACCCGGGTAAAAATATCAAAGCGCTTCGCCGCGCAGCCGGCGCCAGAAGCGATGCGCGCGCCAGTTGAAGGCGCGCACCACTCGCCACGGGCGACTCTCGCGGACGAGCGTCAGCACGTGGTCTTTCCACGCTTTCCAGCGCGGATACCAGCGGGCGAACAGCGGAATGCGCATGAGCGCAGCTTCGACCAGCTGAAAAATGCGCGCCACGATGGCGGTGCCCACCAGCTTGGCGACGACCAGCAAGCTGACGGCGGTTGCCGAGTGGCCATGGCCGAACAGGTAGAGCGCCAGCACCTTGACCGGCAACAGCAGCAGCACCGGCAGAAAGAAAGCGAGCAGCGCGCCCCATGGAGGCAGGTTGCGCAGCCAGTTTTCCGCGCGAGCCCACAGCGGCAGGCGCGCCAGCCGGGCGGCCAAGGCGGCCAACGGCACCCAACCCCACTCCTCGAAAAGCAGCACCGGCACCAGCAGCACGGCCATCAGCGTGCGCAGGAGTTTTCGGGGTACGGAGGCGGGACGAGGGCCTGCCGGCGGGGGAGAGGACGGGGGAGGGGTTTGCACTGCGGCGATTGTGCGGTCTGCCGCCGGTACCTACCGAATGGCCGCCTTCGGCCCTATGGCAAACTCCAGCGCTTTATTCGCCAAGCACCGCCGGCCCAGCCGGCCGTGCGTGACAGGGACGTCATTCAGACATGCAGAAAATCATTCGCCAGCTTGCCGCCGAGATCAAGGTAGGCGAGCACCAGGTGAAGGCGGCCATCGAACTGCTCGATGGCGGTGCCACGGTTCCGTTCATTGCCCGATACCGCAAGGAGGTCACCGACGGCCTCGACGACATTCAGCTGCGCGAACTCGAGGCGCGCCTCGCCTACCTGCGCGAGCTCGAAGACCGCCGCGCCGCGGTCATCAAGAGCATCGACGAGCAGGGCAAGCTCACCCCCGAACTGCGCGCCGCCATCGAATTTGCGCCGACCAAGCAGGAGCTCGAAGACCTGTACCTGCCGTTCAAGCAAAAGCGCCGCACCAAGGGCCAGATTGCGCGCGAATTCGGCATCGAACCGCTGGCCGACAAGCTGCTGGCCGACCCGACGCTCGACCCCGCGGTGGAGGCCAAGGCCTTCCTGCAGCCGGCCACGACGCTCGACGACGGCAAGCCGGGCCCCGATTTTTCGACCGTGCCGGCCGTGCTCGATGGGGTGCGCGACATTCTTTCCGAGCGCTGGGCCGAAGACGCGGCGCTGGTGCAGGGCCTGCGCGAATGGCTGTGGGCCGAGGGCCTGCTCAAGTCCACGCTGATGGCCGGCAAGGACGAGAACAACGCCGACGTCGCGAAGTTTCGCGACTATTTCGACTATAACGAGCCCATCGGCCGCGTGCCTTCGCACCGGGCGCTGGCCGTGTTTCGTGGCCGCGCGCTCGACATCCTCGACGCCAAGCTGGTGCTGCCTGTGGAGCCCGAGCCGGGCAAGCCCAGCATCGCCGAAGGCCGGATCGCGCTGCACCTGGGCTGGAGCCACGCAGGCCGCCCGGCCGACGACCTGATCCGCAAGTGCGTGGCCTGGACCTGGCGCGTGAAGCTCGCGCTTTCGACCGAGCGCGACCTGTTCACCCGCCTGCGCGAAGACGCCGAGAAGGTCGCCATCAAGGTGTTTGCCGACAACCTGCGCGACCTGCTGCTGGCCGCTCCCGCCGGTCCGCGCGTGGTGATGGGCCTGGACCCCGGCATTCGCACCGGCGTGAAGGTGGCCGTGGTCGATGCCACCGGCAAGTTGGTTGAAACCGCCACCGTGTTCCCGCACGAGCCGCGCAAGGACTGGGAAGGCTCGCTGCACACCCTCGGCAAGCTGTGCGCCAAGCACGGCGTGAACCTGATCGCCATTGGCAACGGCACCGCGAGCCGCGAGACGGACAAGCTGGCTGCCGATCTGATCAAGCTGCTCGCAAAGATGGCCGCCCAGGCCGGCGCGCCCGAGATGAAGGTCGACAAGGTGGTGGTGAGCGAAGCCGGCGCTTCGGTGTATTCGGCCAGCGAATTCGCCTCGCAGGAAATGCCCGATGTGGACGTGAGCCTGCGCGGCGCCGCCAGCATTGCGCGCCGCCTTCAAGACCCGCTGGCCGAGCTCGTGAAGATCGACCCCAAGAGCATCGGCGTGGGCCAATATCAGCACGACGTGAACCAGAGCGAACTCGCCCGCACGCTGCAGGCCGTGGTGGAAGACTGCGTGAACTCGGTGGGCGTGGACCTCAACACCGCAAGCGTGCCGTTGCTCAGCCGCGTGTCGGGCCTGTCGGCCAGCGTGGCCAAGGCGGTGGTGCGCTGGCGCGAATCGAATGGTGCGTTCTCCACGCGCAAGCAGCTGCTCGACGTGACTGGCTTCGGCCCCAAGGCGTTCGAGCAGAGCGCGGGCTTTCTGCGGATTCGCGACGGCGCCGACCCGCTCGACATTACCGGCGTGCACCCCGAAACCTACCCGGTGGTGGAACAGATCATCGTCAAGACCGGCAAGCCGATCGCCGAGCTGATGGGCCGCGCCGAGATGCTCAAGACGCTCAAGCCCGAGCTGTTCGCCAACGAGAAGTTCGGCGTCATTACGGTGAAGGACATCCTTGGCGAGCTCGAAAAGCCGGGCCGCGACCCGCGCCCCGACTTCAAGGTGGCGCGCTTCAACGACGGCGTGGACGACATTGCCGACCTGAAGGAAGGCATGATCCTCGAAGGCACCGTGAGCAATGTGGCGCAGTTCGGCGCCTTCATCGACCTGGGCGTGCACCAGGACGGCCTGGTGCATGTGAGCCAACTGAGCCACAAGTTCGTGAACGATGCGCGCGAAGTGGTGAAGACCGGCGACATCGTCAAGGTGAAGGTGATGGAGGTGGACGTGGCGCGCAAGCGCATCGGCCTCTCGATGAAGCTCGATGCGGCCCCAGCCCGCCGCGACGGCCCGCGCGACAACCGCTTCGAAGGTGCGGGGCGCGGCCAGCAGCAGGGTTCGCGCCGCGACAGCGCGCCGCAGCCCGCGGGCCAGATGGCCAGCGCGTTCGCCAAGCTGCAGGGGCTGCGCAAGTAAGCCGTGCCGCACGGTTCTTGCTGATGCAGCCGGCATGACGATGAAGGCACTGCGCATCTATGCCGGCCCCGCGGCCCGCAAGCACATCGAGGCGAACGGCTTGCGCCCGCAGGACGTGCGCACCATTCCCGGTGCGGCGGGCGGCCCGAAAGGGCTGATCCTCGGCCCGCTCGATCGCTTCATCTTCGGGCGCTGGCTCACCCAGTCGAGCCAACCGGTGCACCTGGTGGGCGCATCGATTGGCGCGTGGCGGCTTTCGACGGCCTGCTTGTCCGATCCGCAGAAGGCTTTCGAGCGCTTCGAGCACGACTACGTGCGCCAGCAGTTCGAAGTGCCGCCGGGACAGAAGCGCCTCCGCCCCGACCAGCTGAGCGCGCGCTTTGCCGAGAGCCTGCACGACTTCTACGGCGGGCGCATCGGCGAGGTGCTCAACCACTCGCGCTACAAGCTCCACGTGGTGACCTCGCGCGGCCGCCACATCCTCGGGCGCGAGGGCAGGGCGCGCACGCCCTTTGGCTACCTGGGCGCCTTTGCCACCAACAGCTTGCACCGCAAGAGCCTGGGCGCATGGCTGGAGCGCTGCGTGTTCTCCACGCCCGGCGCAGCCCTGCCTTTCGGCACCAAGGACTTTCGCACGCGGCAACACGCGCTGAGCGAAGAGAACTTCAACATGGTGCTGCAGGCATCGTGCTCGATTCCGTTCCTGCTTGCCGCCGTGCACGACATTCCGGGCGCGCCGCGCGGCGCCTATTGGGACGGCGGCATTACCGACTACCACCTGCACCTGGACTACCAGCCTGCGGACGAAGGCATCGTGCTGTACCCGCATTTCCAGCAGGCCGTGGTGCCGGGCTGGCTCGACAAGGGCTTGCGCTGGCGGCACAAGTCCACGGGCTTCCTCGACCGCATGGTGGTGCTTGCGCCCGACGCCGACTGGGTGCGCTCGCTGCCCAACGGCAAGCTGCCTGATCGCAAGGACTTCATCCACTTTGCGAACGATGCGCAGGCCCGCATCGGCGCGTGGAGCAAAGCCACGCGCGAGGCCCAGCGGCTGTCGGATGAGTTCGAAGCGTGGCTTTCAGCCGGCCGCACGCAGGACCTGCTGCCGCTCTGAAAACGCTTCGCCGGGGCAAACCCTGAGGCTGCGGGCGCGCAGCGGCTTCGAGAATGGCCAGCTCACTCTTTCAAGAGAAAGCCGCCCCTCATGCAGCAGGCCCCAATTTCACGCCGTCGATTCACGCTAGCCGCCGCAGCGGCCGCAACCATCCCGATGCCGACGCTGGCCCAAAGCGCCTGGCCCAACAAGCCGATCCGCATCATCGTGCCGTACACGCCGGGCGGCTTTACCGACCAGATGGCACGGCTGGTGCAGGTGGGCCTGCAGGCGCGGCTCGGCCAGCCGGTGCTCGTCGACAACAAGCCCGGTGCCAACAGCCTGATCGGCGTCGACGCCATTGCCAAGGCCGCACCGGACGGCACCACCTTCGGCGTTGTCATTGCGGCCTATGCGGCCAACACCACGCTGTACCCCAAGCTGCCGTATGACCCGAAGAAGGACCTGACCGGCGTTTCGCTGATGGGCGTGTCGCCGCTGCTGGCTGCGGTGAACATCGATGCGCCGTTCAAGACCGCGCGCGAACTCATCGACTACGCGCGCGCCAATCCGGGCAAGGTGAGCTTCGGCTCGTCGGGCAACGGCTCGGCCGCGCACCTGACGACCGAGCTGTGGAAGTCGCTCACGCAGACCTACATGATCCACATTCCGTACCGCGGCGCGGTGCCCGCGCTCACGGATTTGATGGGTGGCCAGATCCAGCTGTTCTTCGATGCGCCCACGGGCCTTATCAACCAGGCCAAGGCGGGCAAGGTGCGGCTCATCGGCGTGGCCGGCGACAAGCGCCTGGCCGCCGCGCCCGATGTGCCCACCTTCATCGAGCAGGGTTTCGCGGGCTTTACCGGCAGCACCTGGGCCGGCATGCTCGCGCCGGCGGGCACGCCGCGCGACATCGTCAAGCGCATGTCCGAAGAGGTGGCGCGCGTCATCAAGAGCGACGAGACGCGCGCCAAGCTCGATGCCATGGGCACGATTCCGGCGGGCAGCACGCCGGAAGAATTCGACGCCTTCATTGCGGCCGAAACCACCAAGTGGGCGAAGGTGATCCGCACCGCCGGCGTGAAGGCGGAATAGCGGAACAGGCGAGCGACGAAAGCCTCAGGCCGCCAGCACCAGCACCTTGAACTGGCTCGGCACGATCCGCATGCCGACGATGTTGCAGCGGTTCTGCACCGACAGGCTGGTCATGCGCGTACAGGGCGTACCCTTGAGCAGCACGGTGAAGGCGCCGGTGATGTGCCGCGAAGGCCCCATCACTGTTTGCGAGACCACGCCCATCAGCACGCCCGCGTTGTCGCCGTTGGTGATGGGCGTGGTGGTGGCCAGGTTGTGCGCCGGCGTGCCGCCGTAAAGGATGTTCCAGGCGTTGGGGATGGCCGTGGGTCCGAGCGCGATGTTGGGGTAGGGAATGGGCAGCGCTGGCGGCGTCTTGCAGACGTCGGGAAAGGCGAGATCGAGGCCCATCATCTGGCAGTTGGCGAACATTGCGGTGCTCCTTTTTTCAGCCCATGTGAATCTGCTCGGCATCGACCTTGACCAGGCCCTTGCTGGTCAGCAGCGTGTTGTTCGAATGCAGGCGCAAGGTCTGCTCGGCCTGAATGTCGATCTGGCCGGCACGCACCTGTTCCATTTCCTCGGTCAGGCGGAAGCTCGAGCGGGTGAGCAGGTTGAGGCGATCCAGCACCACCTCGCAGGTGCGCCCGACGAAGCGCGACACCAGCACGCTGAAGCGGATGTGGGCGCCTTGGTAGTCCATCTCCCCGATCTCGCAATGGGCCCGCTGGGCCTGCGCGCGCCACTCGGGCGACTGCATGGCAATCGAGGTGTCCGACTCCAGCGCCATCGGGCCGGCGCTGCGCGCGCGGATGCCGCCCGAGCGCGACACCAGCGTCAGGTCGCCGTCGACGGCCAGCGTCGCCTGCCGCGGGTCGGCCTGGACCACCACCGCGATGACGAAGCTGTCGCCCTGGCGGGTCGAGGTGATCAGCACCGTATCACCCGGCGCAGGCAGCAGCAGGCAGCTGGCGACGCGCCGGCAGCGCAGCGATCCCTGGCCGTCGTCGAGGTCGACCTCGAACCAGGGATCGCCATCGCTGGCGATCACCGTGGCGGTGCGCGTGCCGGAGTCCGTGCGGGCCGCATGCGAAGGGCGCTGCATGAGCGGATCCAGCACGCCTTGCGTTGCATGGCGTGCAGTGGCAATCGTGTCGCCGGCGGTGGTCCGGGTGGAGGTCCGGTTGGAGGTCATGGGCTTTCTTTCTTGGGGCGGCGGCCATGGATGTCGCGGTCCAGGCGGGATGGGCGCTCGGGTTGCTGGAGCGCCACCTTCTCGGCTTCGTGCAGCGCAGGGTCCCGCTCCAGCGTACCCAGGCGGGTACTGAACCTGGCGCCGTCCAGGTCGGCGCGGTGAAACACGGTGCGCAGGAAAGCGGCATCGCGGAAGTCGGCCTGGACCAGCGAGGCGTAGGAAAAATCGGCGTAGTCCAGGCGGCTGCCGGTGAATGCGGTCTGCCCGCAGTGCGCGCGATGGAAGACGCCTTGCTCGAGCTGCGCCTGCGAAAAATCTGCGCCGTCGAGATGGGCGTCGACCCAGATGCTCTGCTGGAAGTGGCCGCGCCGCGCATCGACACCGCGCAGGTCGGCCTCGGGAAACAGGCACTGCATGGCCTGCGCCCCTGCCAGCACCGCATTGCGCAGGTCGGCACCCTTGAAGTTGCACTGCGTGAGGCGCGCATCGCGGAACTGGCACGCCGCCAGCGCTGCATCGATGAACTGGCAGAGGTGGAACTGCTGCCCGGAGAAGTCCTGCCCCGCAAGGTCCGCCTCGCTGAAAATCGCGTTCGTGAAGCTGGCTCCGGCGTAGCGCGTGCCCGCCAGCGCTGCGCGAAAGAAGATGGTCGACGAGAAGGCCACCGCATTGAAGGACGCGCCCGTCAGGTCGCACTCGGAGAACACGGCTTTGTCGAGGCTGGCGCGGTCCAGGCAGGCGTTGCGCAGCTCGCTTTGATGGAAGTTCGCCTGGTCCATGAAGGCTTCTTCCAGCCGAATGCCCCACAGCGTGCAGCCGCTGAACACCGAATGCGGCATGGAGGCCGCATCCAGCACCGCATCCTGCAGGCTGCACTCGTGAAAGGCGGCGCGCGTCAGCTCCGCCGCCGGCAACTGCGCCTGGTCGAAGCGGCATTTCTCGAAGAGTGATTCGCCCAGGCGCGCGGCGTCGGCCTGAACGCCCCGGAAGCTGCATTCGCTGAACACGCCGCCGCGCAGGTCGATGCCTCTCATGTCCATGTTGCTGAAGTCCTTCTCGCGGATCGGCTCGCCGTTGCGGACCTGGGCTGCCAGCGTCTCCGCGTTCACGCGCCGCTCGCCTCGGGGCGCCGGGGCAGTGTCTTCATCTGGTCGATGTGGGCACCCAGGGTGATCGTGCCGGGGGTGATGAGAATCTGGGAGACATCGGCACGGAACAGGTTGGCCTCGCCCAGGTCGGCATCGACCAGGCAGGCCTTCTGAAGGTTGGCATTCATGAGATTGGCGAGCCGCAGGGAGGCACGCGTGAAATCGGCGCGGATGAAGAGGCTGTCGGGCGCTGCCGCCGCGCGCAGGTCCGCGCCCCTGAGCGACGCGGAAGAGAAATCGCAGGTATCGAGCGTAGCCCGCCTGAAGTTCGCGCCATCGAGAGGCAGTTCGCGCAGGGTGCAATGCACCAGCGTGGCATCCTCGAAGTCGGCCTCGCGAAGATCCGTGGTGCCCACGAAGCTGGTGGTCTTGAGCAGGGCATGCCGAAACCGGATGCCCTTGTGCAATGGAGTGTGGGCCCAGCTGCAGGCTTCGACGGTAGCGCCGGAAAAATCCACCGACTCGAACTCGGCCTGCACGAACAGCACCTTTTCCAGGCGTGCCTCGCTGAAGTCGCAGCGCGCCAGCCGGCAGTGTTCGGCCATGCTCACGTAGCGGAGGTCGGCGCGCCGCAGGCTGCAATCCGCGAGTTCGATCCCCTGCAGCAACAGATGGCTCCACCTTGCTTCGTCGAGACAGCAGCGGTCGAGGCGCAGCTTTTCCATCTGCGTGCGCTCGAAGCGGGCCTGCGCGAAGTTGGTGTTTTCGCAGCGCGCGAGGCTGAGGTTGGCACGCTCCAGGTTGCAGCCCGTCAACGAGGCCTGGCGCAGGTCGGCGCGCACCAGCACCGATTGGCTCAAGTCGGCGCCATCAAGGCGGGTGCCCTGGAGGAGGGCGCCTTCGAGCAAGGTCTGGTGCATGCGGGCGCCCCGCAGATCGAGGCCCGACAGGTCGCAGCCCGTTAGATCCATGGCGGACAGGTCGCGGTCCGCGGCCATGGCGGCGAGCACGCGTTCGCGCGTCTGCGCATTCTGTTCGGCGGCCATCGGATCGGCAGCGGCCTGGTGGTGGGCCGCCATGCGGTACAGCGTCAGCATGTCCTGCCGGCCCCGCTGCCCGAGGGCCTGCAGCTCGGTGTGTTCGGCGGCGCTCATGGCCGGGGTGCCCGTGGCCGCGGCGATGCCGGCCAGGCCCTTGACGATCGTCTCGGCTTCGAATTTCGGCGGGCCCTTGAGTTGCGCATTCCGGCTTTCCTCGTCGGTGATCCGGCTGCTGTCGAAGCCCGCCTTGCGCGATTCGGATGCGTTGTCCCGGGCCGCCTTCGCGACCTCCTGCCTGGCTTCCTCCAGCTTGCGTTCCTGTTCGCGCTGGTAGGCGCGTGTCTTGTCGATGAACTCGGGCAGTTCGGCCAGCGTGGGCATCTTGTCGAAAGGCTTCGGTAGGGGCCGTTCCCGGAAATGGCGCGCCTTGTGGCCGGCCTCCAGGCCGCGCGCCGTCAGTTCGGCGCGCAGGCGCTCGCCCTTGTCCTTGATGTTCCTTGCCAGGATCGATTCGCGCGCGTCGATCTGGTCCAGCCAGGGGCCGATGGCCGAGGCCGGCAGCAGTTCCTCGTCGAGGAACGCATGGATCGCGCCTTTCTCGAGGTTGCAGCGATTCTCGAAGACCTTCTCGTAGTGGGAGAGGGGGCGCAGCGGGCTGTCTGCCGCCTCCATCGCCGGCATGACATGCGTGATGTCCGCGGCATCGTCCTCGGTGATGAGCGTTTCGCCGTGAAAGATCAGCATGACTTGCGCCATGTGCGGGAAGAACCAGGCGGTGGTCAGCCGCAGCGGCACCTCTTCCAGCGCAAGGGGCCGCGCAGACTTTCTCGCCACGAAGCCGCGTGCGCGCAGGTCCGGAAGCCGTCCGCGCAGCACCGCATGCTCAGGGTGCATGTTCCAGATCTCGTAGGGCGCGGCTGCGGGAATGGACAGTTCGTCGTTCCAGCGTTGTTCCGGAGCCGCGGCGTTGAAGAACTGCCAATCCATGTCGCGTGCAAAACCGGGGTAAAGGGTCTCGCGCCACTGGTCGCCGTAGTCCGTTCCCAGCAGCTTCAGGCGTTCGGGCAGATCGACGTCCATCGCACCCGGGCAGGCCGGGGCCGGCCTGCGATCGGGGCGGTCCATGCCATCGCCCGGGCGTTCGACGTTGGGAAGCCGCTGCACCAGCAGGCCATTGACCATCTCGGGTGCGTACCCGATGCCCGCGGGGTTGGCGGCAAAGCCGGGGCCACCGAACGCGTGCCGCCAGTCCAGGCGCATGGTGTCGAAAGCCTGCGGCTCGGTGGCGCGGCCATCCAGCCAGTAGCGATCGCCCGAAACGAGGAACTGGCGTCGCAAGGTGCCGACGCGCAGGTCGACCGCGCAGCGTGTCTTGTCCTGCTGGTGGCAGGTGTAGGCCTGGCCGCTCACCAGGAATTCAGGCCGCAGCTTGGGAATGCCGAGATCGATTGCGGACTGGTTTCCCAGTTCGGCAGAGACGGTTTTCCAGAGCTCCGTCTCGGGCAGCAGCACGCCCCCTTCGCCAAGGGTGTGCATGCCGATCACGGTGAGTGCGAGACGCTGGCTTTGCGCGCGCAGGAAGGGTCGCGTAAGGACGCTCAGGCGCAGGGGTTTGATGGTTTTCACGGCGGCATCAGCGCCTTGCGCCGCGGATCACCAGTGGGGTGTGCCTGCGGTCGATGGCCAGTCGCGAAGGGTCTTGCGGGTCCTGCAGTAGATGAATGTCGGGTCGGCCCGCGGAAAAATGGGCCAGCAGGTCCTCGTCGATGAGCGTGCGCAAGGTGGTCTGCTTCTCGATGCCGGCGGCATCGACGTAGGCGACGCCCAGCTGCACGGCCGTCATGCGCTGCCCGACGGGGCCGCGCCGCGAGTAGCCGCTGGGCGAGCGCATCAGGGAAACCGCGACGCCTTGCAGCGGACGCCCGCCGGCCTGCAGTTGCTCCCACAGCCGGCCTTCCTCGGCATAGGCGCGATGGCTCATCAGCGCCACCGCGAGCACAACTGCGGCGAGCGCGATCACGCCCAGGCTGACGATGCCGAACACCCCCCACAACACGAAATCGAGCACGTTTTCCACGCTTCAGAGCAGGATCTTGAGCGCCTGGATGCCGGCGCGCAGGCCGCCCGTCTTGATCTCCGTGCCCACGAGCTGGATGAGCGCACCGGCATCTCCCAGCGACATTGCCTTGTTCTTCCACTCCGCGCCCACGGCCTCCAGCTTCACGCCGATGGCCTGCGCCTGCACGCCGATGGCCATCGAACGCACGGCCACCACGCCCAGCGAAATGCCCGACACGTCCATGTTCAGGCCGGTGCCGCCCAGGCGGAACCACCTCCAGTCGCTGCTCTTGGAGTAGTTGTTGGTGTAGGAGATGGAGTTGTTGGTGTAGTTGACCGTCAGGTTGTTGTAGGTGTTCGACGTCGTGTTGTAGACGCTGGTGTTGATGACGTGCTGCGTCGTGTTGTGGATGTGGTTCGTCGTGTTGAAGGTCACATCCGGGGAGGTGTGCACCGTCGGGCCGGTCACTGTGGTGTTCGAGGGGCCGTTGACCAGCACGGTGTTCGAGGTGTCGATGGTGTCGTTGCGTCCGCCGCTCACGAAGCGGATCTCCTTTCCATCGATAGTGCCGTGGAAGCCGCCGGTGATCGCGAGGTTGACGCCGCCGCTGATGGTGTCGTTCAGCCCGCCGCTGAGCGTGCGCTTCTTGCCGCCCGAAATGGTCTGCGTGACACCGCCGCTGACCGTTTCGCTGAAGCCGCCGGTCACGTCGCGCATGTCGCCGCCGGTAATGGTTTCTTTCGCGCCCGCGGTAATGTCGCGCGTTTCGCCGCTCTTGTAGGTGGCCGATTCATGGCCCTTGATGAGCGTGGTGCGCGTGCCGTCGGTGGTGTGCGTTTCGTCGGCTTCCACCTCGACGTCGAGGTTGCGCTCGGCGTGCAGCAGGATCTGCTCGGCGCCGCTGCGGTCTTCGAAGCGAAGCATGTTGGCCTGGTTGGCCGCGCCGCCTGTGCTCGATCGCGTGAGGATGCCGCTGGCCGTGGCATTTGCGGGAAGCTCCCACGGCGGCATCTGGTCGTTGTTGTAGACGCGGCCGGTAATGATGGGGCGGTCGGGCTCGCCGCCGATGAAATCGACGATCACTTCCTGGCCCACGCGCGGCATGTGCATGGTGCCGTAGTTGGCACCGGCCCAGTTACTGGACACGCGCACCCAGCACGAGCTGTTTTCGTCGGCCTGTCCATAGCGGTCCCAGCGGAACTGCAGCTTCACGCGGCCGAAGCGGTCGGTCCAGATCTCTTCAGGGCCGACCACTGTGGCGGTTTGCGGGCCGTTGGTGCGCGGCTTGGGCGTCTTGCGTGCGGGCCGGTAGGGCACGTTCGAGGGCAGCACCGTGAAGTCGAACCGGCACACCGACTCTGTGCCGGTGCCCGTGGAGTACTCGGGTTCCTGCAGGTCGTAGCGGGTTTCGGTGACCAGGTATTCGCGGTTGTCCGACTCGCGTGGGCAATGCGTCATTTCGAACAGGTAGCCCGGCGCCATGCCGACCACGTTGGTGTGGCCCGCGGCAAGCTCGTGTGCACACTGCAGCTCTTGCAGGCGAATCTTCGCGTAAGTGTCACCCTGCTGGTGCTCGCTGTAGCCGCCCAGCCATTCATAGACTTCGTACGTCGAATGGTCGTGGCCCTTGGGGTCTTGCCGCACGCTTTGCAGCGACGCGCGCGACTTCTTGAAGTCGAAGTCGTCGAGCATCACGCGACCCGAGGTGATCTGCTCGGCCACGCGCCACTGGTCGATGCAGGGCTCCATCGCATGCAGCACGCGGTCGCGCGGGCGGTACGGAATGGTGGGGTAGCCTGGAAGCTTGCGATAGCCGCCGGTGTCGTCGGCCAGCACGAGCAGGTGCGAGTTGCTGGCGTGCTCGAAGTGGTACGCGATGCCTTCGTGTTCCATGAGGCGGTTCACAAAAGCAAAGTCGCTCTCCTGGTATTGAACGCAGTATTCCCAGGGGCGGTAATTGCCGGTGAGCCGCTTTTCAAACTCGAAGCCATATTTGCCCAGCACTTCGTCGAGCACCTCGGGCACGCTCTTGTTCTGGAAAATGCGACAGTCGGTCGTGCGTGTGAGGTACCAGAGCCACGGCTGCACCAGGGCGCGGTACACATAGTGCCGGCCGGTTTCGTTGGCGCGGCCCACCAGTTCGAAGCGCACCACGGTACCGTTGAGAAAGCGCGGCGCACCGCCGTCGGTCACCTCGATGGTGAGAGAAGTTCCAAGCAGTTTCTTCAAGTCGAGGTTGAAGCTCGGGCTGACCATGTCGACCTCGAACTCGAACAACTGCGACAGTGCTTCCTGCCCCCGCATGGCGCGGAACTTGAGCTGCTCGGCGCTGAGTACGGTGTGGACCTGGACGGTACGCGTCATTCGGAAATTCCCTCGCCCTTGGGGCTTGTTCGGATGCAAAGCCTTCGGTTGGCAGTCTAGAAATTCCTTATGTCATATACATGACGTGGCTGTTTGGGGCTGTTGTTCTTAGGGCTGTTGTTCAGGGCGCGTGCACAGGCCACCGGGTACTCCCCTCCGCGAATGTCCCCCGGCCTGCGGCCTCCTCCTTTATTTCGCTGCGCGGAGCACCCG